>JAYTTL010000069.1:0-2271 GCA_043745325.1 Actinomycetes bacterium | reverse complement strand
GGACGCTCGCTCCGGCTTCATGAAGGGGCTGCGATGACGAGCCAGGTCCGGCTGCAATATCAAGAATCCGCATCCCCGGTGCTGGCGCGATAATCTTTGTCGCTACTCGACGCCATGCCCTTGTTCGACCTAGCGAGAGCAGATCATTGACAAGATCGTAGCGCTTGGCCACCCCGTCAAACATCGCGGCGACTTCTTCAGGATCTTTACCAAGATTGGCACGAGACATACCATTATTCTCCCTTGAAGTAGGCTCATCCACAACTTAATCGTCCAAGGGGTTCACACATGTCATTTCCTGATATCTCGCTGAGGGCCAGCGTCTTTCCTCGTAGTTCGGCACTATCTATTTCTGCCCTCATTGCAGGTGGAGTTCTCTTTATTGCGGCTTTGGCGCAAATCTCAATTCCTATCCCTGGCTCGCCTGTGCCGGTTACTGGCCAAACCCTCGGAGTTCTTTTAATTGGAACTACATATGGAGGTGGATTGGGTTTAATTACTTTCGCAGTGTATTTACTTGCAGGAATTGCAGGTGCTCCAGTTTTTGCTGGCTCCAGTTTTGGAATTGAGAAAATCACTGGTGCAACGGGTGGATATTTAATTGGAATGTTCGTTGCAACATATGTCCTAGGTTTTTTTGCAAGCCGACGGTTGGACCAAAGATTTTTAACCGCGCTTCCATCAATGCTGTTCGGTAACGTTGTTATTTTTTCATTCGGACTTTTCTGGTTGCATCACTTCACAGGCAAGGATTGGTCCTGGACGATTGGCGCAGGATTGACACCATTTATTTTTGGAGAAATCCTCAAAATTGCAGTTGCCGGCGCATCACTTCCTTTTTTATGGCGATACGTCAACACTAAATCCCGTTAATTAACAAATGCCCACTCTCACACCTGTAACAACTACGCACCTTGGAGAACACTTACCACTTCTCGATTTATTACCCGATTCAAATCCAGTTTGCTGGGTGCGGGGAGGCCAAGGATTGGTTGGTTGGGGCGTTCATGCAACTACGACTGTAAGCGGACCACATAGATTCGCCGATGCACGTAACTGGTGGCAGAAACAACTTCAAGGCTTTGCCGTTACCAACTCTGTTCATGGAATTGGAACTGGACCGATTCTGTTTGCTTCGTTTTCTTTTTCACCGGACGACATTTCGGTTTTAATAATTCCAGAGGTTATTGTCGGGATGAAGGGTGAAAAATCCTGGATCACTTGGACAGGACCATTGCAACAACCCACACTAAACTCAACTGCACTGAAGTTATTAGATAACTCAATCATGTGGGAAAACGCTACAGGTGCCGACGAATCATGGAAAAAACGGGTATCCGAAGCGGTAAATCGCATTCAGGTTGGTGAGCTCGATAAAGTCGTTCTGGCACGAGATCTCACCGGCAAATCGCTTAAAAATATCGAACCTCGTACTATTTTAAAGAAATTAGCGGCCGAATATCCATCGACGTGGAACTTCGCCGTAGCCGGACTTATAGGTGCAACCCCTGAGCTTTTGCTTCGGTTAACGCGCAAAATGGTTATGTCACGCGTACTTGCTGGCACAATTAGTAAGACTGGTGATGACGAGCGTGACTTAGCCCTTGCTGCATCCCTTGCGCGATCTTCTAAAGATTTAGAGGAACATGAGTACGCAGTACGCTCAGTTGCAGAGGCCCTTGAACCATTGTGTACTTCAACTAATGTTCCTGAATCACCGTTTGTTTTGCACTTAGCAAATGTCATGCACTTGGCCACAGATGTAACCGGGGCATTAGCTGAAAAAATGTTGCATGTTGATGCTTTTACAATTCTTGAAGCGCTCCATCCGTCAGCGGCAGTGTGTGGGACCCCTCGCACACAAGCGTTCACGCTCATCTCTGAGATTGAAGGAATGTCACGCGGGCGGTATGCCGGCCCTGTCGGTTGGATAGATGCCGCAGGTGATGGGGAGCTCGGAATTGCCCTGCGTTGTGGACAGATAAATGCCGATTCAATCCGCATCTTTGCTGGGTGCGGAATCGTTGCAGGATCCGATCCTTCTAAAGAATTAGCCGAAAGTGAGGCTAAATTCATTCCGATGCGAAGTGCACTTACTTAAATAGAATTCATTTTTTCGTACATTGATTTTAAATTATCAGCATTGGCTTCTCGGGAACCAACTTTTGCCACTACTACTGATATTCCAATAACGGGTGTAGATAGTATGGTTTTGAGTTCTAAGATGGAGGTGATCGTTGAAGTTGATATACCAAAGGCAGAGGCAATTGC
>JAYTTL010000068.1:0-2291 GCA_043745325.1 Actinomycetes bacterium | reverse complement strand
AAGATGAGTGGGCTCTGGCTAAATTCGATGGCACCGCACTCTACGAGCATGACGATCCACGTCTTGGAGAGCATCCAGATTGGGGCACGCTGATATTTAACTTCGGGCGAAATGAAGTTCGAAACTTCTTGGTTGCCAGTGCGCTGTATTGGCTCACGGAGTTTCACATCGATGGATTGCGCGTTGATGCCGTGGCATCCATGCTGTATTTGGATTACTCACGCCAAGAAGGTCAGTGGCTCCCCAACAAAAACGGAGGAAGAGAGAATTTAGAAGCTGTCCAATTATTGCAAGAGGCGACTTCCACTGCATATAGAACACATCCAGGAATCATGATGATTGCTGAAGAGTCGACTGCTTGGTCTGGGGTTACTCGCGATACAACTTCTGGTGGACTTGGTTTTGGTTTCAAATGGAACATGGGCTGGATGCATGACACGCTCCAGTATTTGGCACACGATCCGATTCATCGAATTTATCACCACGGAGAAATTACATTTTCAATTCTCTATGCATGGAGTGAAAACTTTATGTTGCCTCTCTCTCATGACGAAGTCGTGCATGGCAAAGGCCAATTAGCAAATAAGTTTCCCGGCGATCGCTGGCAAAAGTTGGCAACTCTGCGCGCACTGTATGGCTATATGTGGGCGCACCCCGGAAAAAAACTTCTCTTTATGGGTTGTGAGTTTGCCCAAAATGATGAGTGGAGTGAGAGTGCGGGCTTGCAATGGTACTTAACCGAGTTTAACGAACACAGAGGCATACAAAAAACAGTTAGTGCACTAAATTCTCTCTATGTAAATACCCCCGCGTTATGGGTGTTAGATACATCTCCAGAAGGCTTTACTTGGCTGGTAGGCAATGATGGCGCCGCAAATGTTTTAGCTTTTGCTCGCTGGGACGAGCGGGCCAATCCATTGGTGTGTGTGACTAACTTTTCGCCGGTTCCCCATGAGCGCTATCAACTTCCATTTCCAACTACTGGCACGTGGAGCGAAGTTCTCAATACGGATGACTTGTCCTTTGGTGGAAGTGGCGTTTTCAATTCACCGATAGCTCTGACCGACGGTGGACATCTCATTGCCCAAATTGCTATCCCACCACTTGCAACTATTTGGTTCAAACGCGCCTAAACATTTTTGAAAAGTACGGAACTGTAAAGAGCAATAAGGCTGGAATCATCAAGGCGATGGAAAGCGAAAATGCCTGTGCACTCCATGCGATTACTAATCGCATAATAAAGACCGCGATAGTATTAATAACACCTAGTTGACCTATTACCACACTTGAAGGTAATTGTGATCTAGTGTTTGCCGCATTCATAATGCTTGGTCCAAGAAATGACGAGCCTAAGCCGGCGATGGTAAAGCTGATACTTAAAATAATTAACGAAATTCCTTTATGCTCAAGACCAATAAATCTAGTTGTAATTACGCCCACTAAAAATGATATTCCAGCTGTTAATGAGGCGACTTTGACTAAGAGTTGCATAGGAAATCGTTCGAAGAGGCGATGAACCGTTAAGCGACCCGTAATCATTGCAAAAGTAAAGAGAATATATGGAAGCGTATGAAGTCCACTCTTTATGCCTACATCTTCTTTAACAAATATTGCAGCCCAATCACCTACGCTGAACTCAAGAAAGATTGCACAAAATAAAGCTCCTGATACGATTGCATCGATTTGAAAGCCCTTAAATAAATCTGTGATTTTGTAAGCAGTTTCTATATTTTGGTTTGGCTTAACTAAATTTTCACTTGACGCCGATATTAAAAATAACATAGAAGCCAAAACAGTTAATGAAAGGAAAGTCATGTGAACGTGTAATGAAACTCGATCAACTAGCAATCCAGAAATGACGGCCGTGACAAGGGCGCCGGCACTCCAGAACCCACTTAAAAGGGTTATTACGTGGGTTTTTTTGCGATCTTGAAAATTGAATCCTTGAGCATTTATTGAGACATGAAACGCTGAAATGGCAGCCCCTTGAATGATATTGCTTAAGAGAAAAACGAACGTTGATTGCGTCGTAGTTAGGAGTATCAGGCTTAGACCAATTGCAACTGTGGCAGTACTTAAGATCAGTTTCGCACCATAATTATGAACTAAGTGTCCGACAGTAAATAATGAGAGAAGTGAACCAGCGGCAGAAATACTAATAAGCGTTCCGAACTCTCCATTAGATAGCCCCAAATTCGCCTTGACCTCCGGAAATCGAGGCAACCAAGACATAATGAGAAATCCAAAAAGGAAAAAAAGCGATTTTAAATAATTAAGCTCTCTTTTTGTCG
>JAYTTL010000067.1:0-2301 GCA_043745325.1 Actinomycetes bacterium | reverse complement strand
CAGGAACATCAAAAGTGACTCCGTGCAAGATATGAGACTCATTAATCTTTACATGCAAATCCTTAACACTTAGCGCGATCAAAGTGCTTCTCCAATGTACGCCGACTGCACTAATGGATTATTAATAACATTATGTGGAGTATCGCAGACAAGGAGTTCGCCATAATTTAAAACTGCGATTCGATCGGCTAGGCCTAAAATAACCTCCATATGGTGTTCAACAATTAAAACGGTTTTCTTGTGAATTGTGGCTAATGAACGGATAATCTCTACAAGCTCAGGGACATTTTCAACGCTCATACCTGCCATGGGTTCGTCCAACAAAACTATCTCAGAGTTAGACGCTAAAACAATCGCGATTTCTAAACGCCGTTTGTCTCCGTGGGAAAGTGCGCCGGCACGTTGCTTTGCATAACTAGCCAGACCAACTTTTTCTAAACACTCTTGGGCATGCGCAACGACTTTTGTGAATTTGTAAGCGCTCTTAGTTAAGTTCATAGACTTTCCATTGGCCGCTTGTGCGGCGATACGAACATTTTCCAAACACGTCAGATTTACAAAGACACTGGAAGTTTGAAAAGTGCGGGCTATACCGGCCTTGGCGCGCTCATGAGGTGCCAACGGTGTGACATCAAGATCACCGATATAAATCCTTCCACGTGATGGTTTTCGGATTCCGCTAAGAAGATTAAAGAGCGATGTTTTACCGGCCCCATTTGGTCCAATAATCCCAAGGGTTTCATGCTGATTAACCGAGATTGATATACCATCAAGAATTTTTGCGCCACCAATATCTAGTGATAGATCGGTAACGCTCAAGGCAGAGATCAATTCCTAGCTCCTTAAAAAGATTAGGCTAAATATATAAAGAACCTCAGTGTATTTCTACACTGAGGTTCTTTAATGTTTCTATCAGGTGTTATCGACCAACGCCTTGAACGGTCTTTTGAAGTACAGGTACGTAGCCAGTTGCAGTCTTAGTCAGACCAACAAGGAACATTGGCTGAATAAGTAGGTGATTAGAAGCGTTGACTGACATCAAGCCTTTAACTCCAACCCATGTGTAGCCCTCTAGGTTAGAAATCATCTGGTCCACATCCTGTGTTGGATTGCCCTTCAGTGCACGGACAATCATCTTGGCAGCATCGGCTCCTGTTGAGGTGAAGAGATCCTGAGTCTTCTTATTAGCGGCATACCAAACGGCTAGATCGTTTGATGCCTGAGTCCTGCCAGCTCCAGCGAAGTAGCTATTTGTCATAATGGCTTTAGCGCCTTCAAATAAAGTTCCGTAGATGTTGTATGTGGCCGCACCTGCAAGACCTGTGATTGGTCGCGACTTAACAAATGCACCTTGAACCTTGAGTGAAGTCAACATTGCACCTGCTGTAAGGGCATTTGACCAAGCGATAAAGGTGTATGTGCCATTGGCATCTACAGCTTTCTTCGCAAAAGGTGTGAAGTCAGATGTTGATGTTGGTACTTTGATCTCTTCAAATATGGCGCCCTTTGGTCCCATGAGTGCACGCGCGGCGGCAATATTTCCAGCTCCGAAAGCATTATCCTCAACAAAGAGAATAACTTTCTTTCCATTGATTGGTTTGATACCAGCCAGTGGAGCTAAATCTTGACTTGAAGAGTTACCGGAACGGAAAACATACTTGTTAGCTGAAGATGTAACTAAATCGTTCTTAGCAGGACCTGAGATGTACAAGACCTTGTTCTGTGCAGCTAGAGGTCCAAGAGTTAAGGCAACTCCTGATGATGCTGTACCGACAATAACTTTTGTTCCGTTACCGACCATCTCTTTAAATGAAGCGGTGGCAGATGCAGGATCTGCAGCATCATCTTTTGTAGTTACAACGAGCTTTGCACCGTTGATAGACATTTTTCCACCGGTGTAGTAGTTCAATCCCCAAGCAAGACCATCGTTATACGCAACTCCATAAGACCCAAGCGGGCCGGAAGTTGCAGTAATAACGCCGATCTTTATTTCATTTTCGGCCTGAGCTGGTGCCATGCCAGGCATGATGACAGCTAGGGAAATTACGACCGCTCCCAAACGTGCTAGTGAGCTTTTGCTCATTGTGTCTTCTCCTTGTTGATTATGTAAGCCATTTCGAGGGGTGGCTAGATTGGGTGCAAATCTATCCCGTTAAACATTAACCTAATGACCGCATTGGACACTTTTCGGTAACGATTTCGGGAAAAAGAGAGCAGACTTACATCTATGTCCCTTCCAACAGCGCGCACTCTCATCCCCGTCTCAGGTGGCTCCTTAGCAGTATTTCGTTACGGAGATGG
>JAYTTL010000066.1:0-2320 GCA_043745325.1 Actinomycetes bacterium | reverse complement strand
ATGCCATACAGCTTCGATTGGTTGGATTTTGCGCGATTCACTCCAAAGTCATAAGTCGCTGATAAATAGTAAGTTTCTTAAGTTAGCGCCATTCAGGACTGACCCTGTTCAAGCCGGTTTATCCCGGCCATTTCCCTGACCCTATCGACCCAAAATTACTTTGCTGAAAATTTCAGACTGCTTTATTGCGCCAAAGTGCCTACTGTCCATAGAATGTAAAACATTGTCGCCTATTACAAAATATGAAGTTTTTGGCACTTTATAGGGGAAAGAAATATTTAAAGTTCCATACACTTTTTCTTCCAACACAGAAAGGCGCTTCGGTCCTTCATAGTCAATTTTTGTGACATTTGGGGATCTAATCTTTTTGCCATTTATCGTTAGTCCATCAGGGCCGAAATCTAGCACTTCTTCTGGAAGGCCTATTATCCGTGAGCATGATTTCACTCCATTCCTGTGTGGTTGAGCATAAACCACGACATCCCATCGTCGGGGCGGCATTACGGTATAGGCACTTTTATTAATAAATACAAAATTGTTCTTATTAATTGTTGGTGCCATATTTACGGTTTTAATTTGAGCCACACGATATGGGAAAAAAACACCGAAATAGTTAACACCACTATAATAGAAAATAAAATTACTATGACTCGCTTCATGATATTATTTATCACAACTAAAATACTTTCACCTAAATTTTCTCAATAATTTCAAATATCTGGGGGACATTCATCTGTCCATACCCGAATGGGATTTCGAGTCGGATGATCGGACATGTCATCGGCATATCCTCCAGACATGAGAATATATGTTTTCTCATACATTATGTATACGAGACTCCATCCTTGCTGACAAGTATCTACTGGGCCTTTATAGTTTGTTTTATCTTTACTTTTACACGCACAGCAATTTCCAAGATGCTTTTTCTTCACTTCAACTTCTCGCCGCGGAAGATACGGTCCATTTATCTCTGGAGCGATATTACCCTTAATATATTTTTCGACTAACTCCTTAGGGGGACTTCCAAAAACTCGCTTTTTAAATTTCGGTTTTGAGATCATGTAGGTTTTTCAAGGGGTTTGGCGCGATTGCTGTGCTCCGGTGGGTGGATTTCCTGGTCGAAAGACGGTTTCAGGCGGTTTCCTTAGGTATATCTTTCTGATTGTTTATCACTTATCCAAGCTCTGGCGTCCTACGGCCAAGAGTCCGCAGTCTTACTATCTGTTCGCTGCGTGCCATGTTATATACAAGGTTGCTAAAAATGATACCCGCTTTGTTTCTGACATATCCGACCGCGCGGCGATACATCGCTCCCATTGACCCGGTCATGAAGCCGAAGACGTGCTCCACCCGCGAGCGCTTCCGCGACTTTTTCTTGTTGGATCTCTTCTGGCTTTTTGTGAGGGGCTTGTTCCGGCTGCCTTTCTCACAGACATGTCCCGTGATGTTTTTGGAGCGCAGGATTTCGGCGCATGGATCTCCGGCGTAACCCGCGTCTAACCAAGTCGGCGGATCGCTCTCCTCGGTTAGGATATCGAGCGCTTGGCTGTCATGAACCGAAGCGTCGGTGACGAGCGTCCGTGTGATCAGCTTGCTCTCAAGGTCGACGTTTACGTGGTTCTTGTAACCGTAAAATGTCTCGTTGTTCTTCTTTGTCCAGCGGGCTTGCAAATCCTTGTGCGCCAAGCGTTTGGGGTCGTTCTTCCAGCCTTCTGGGACTTCACCACGCTTGATCGCCTCGTTCTCCTCGCGCCGATTGCGCTGCCTTGGAACCTCGACGAATGAGGCATCGACCATGTTTCCTTTCCGGGTGATAAATCCACGCTCCGTGAGGAAGGAATCGAACGCTGCGAAGAGTTTGTCGAACAGGCTCGCGTTGGTGAGTTTTTCCCGAAATTCGCGAATGGTGTTCTGATCGGGCACGGTGTCCGCGTCGGTGATGTTGAGGAACCGGGCGAAGCTGCGGCGGTCGAGAATTTGGAACTGCGTTTGTTCGTCATGTAAGCCGTAAAGGGACTGTATGACGAGGATTTTAAACATGAACATCGGACGGAACGGAGGGCGTCCGCCAGCACCTTTCGGCTTGTCTTCGGGTATGCTATCGAGGACGGGTTGGAATATCTCCCACTTCATCACTGCATCGAGATTGGCAAGCGGGTCGCCCATTTTGTCGATCTGGGAGAGCCGATCAAAGCGATCGAAAAGTCCGGAATCCGCGATTTTGATATATCTTTTTCCCGATTTCATTAGATATATTAAAAGCATTTTACGTGCCACAATTCATTGGATTACAATAGATTGTGAGTTTTTGGAAGTCCCC
>JAYTTL010000065.1:0-2331 GCA_043745325.1 Actinomycetes bacterium | reverse complement strand
ATCCCGTCAAAGAGAGTTCATGGGCGAACACATTCTCCATTCCAATCTTCGTTAAGTAATTCAACGCCGCACCAAGTCCCACCGCTTGGGCCATATTCGGTACCCCTGCTTCAAATTTTTGCGGAACTGGTGCCCATGTGGCATCGCTCATTGTGACGCTTTCAATCATTGAACCGCCAAACAAAAACGGTGGGAGCTCATCAAGGAGCTTCAAACGTCCCCAAAGAACTCCGATGCCCGTCGGACCGAGCGTCTTGTGTCCTGAAAAAACTAAAAAATCTATGTCGAGTGCTTCAATGTCAATAGCCATATGTGGCACTGATTGGCAGGCATCGAGAATCACAACGGCGCCAACTTCATGGGCACGTGCAACGATGTGTGCAAGCGGATTAATGGTGCCAAGAACATTTGATTGATGGGTGAGCGCTACAACTTTTGTTTGCGTGGTAATAATTTGATCTATTGCCGATAGGTCAAGACGACCATCTTGGGTAACTCCAAACCATGCCAGCTCTGCGCCAGTACGGGCGGCCAACTGCTGCCAAGGTATCAAATTCGCATGGTGCTCCATCTCACTCACTACTATGCGATCGCCAGTTTTGAGTGCAAAACGATTTCCAGCAGGGGCATTTCCCATTGCATAGGCTAAAAGGTTTAAAGACTCGGTTGCGTTTTTCGTAAAGATAATCTCATCAGCACCGCCCGGTGCCTTTAAAAAATCAGCGACAATCGCCCGCCCGCCTTCATAAGCATCGGTGGCCTCTTCAGCTAATTGGTAGACACCGCGATGTGCGGCAGCATTATGAAATTTATAAAAATCACTCTCTGCCTCTATTGCGCTCAGTGGCTTTTGGCTCGTGGCCCCACTATCTAAATAAACCAGTCTCTTTCCATCGCGAACAGTTCGCCCAAAGATTGGAAAGTCTTTGCGTATCGCAGCCGCCGAAAATGACATATAGTTTTATTTGCTCACGTAATCTGCATAGCCATGTGCCTCTAACTTATCGGCTAAATCTGCGCCACCCTCTTCGACAATACGACCATTTGCGAATACATGCACGAAATCAGGCTTGATGTATTTTAAAATTCGTGTGTAGTGAGTAATAAGAACGACGCCTAAATTATTGCTCTCTTTCGCACGGTTTACACCTTCTGAAACGATTCTTAATGCATCCACATCTAAGCCTGAGTCAGTCTCATCCAAAATTGCAATTTTGGGACGCAAAAGCTCCAACTGCATAATCTCATGCCGCTTCTTTTCCCCACCAGAAAATCCTTCATTTACATTTCGTGATGCAAATATTGGATCCATATTCAGAGCCTCCATCGCCGCTTTAACTTCGCCTACCCACGTGCGAAGTTTTGGTGCCTCGCCTCGAAGTGCGGTCGCGGCCGTGCGAAGAAAGTTCGAAACTGAAACACCTGGAACTTCAACGGGGTACTGCATCGCTAAAAAAAGGCCGGCCTTAGCGCGCTCGTCAACACTCATGGCCAAAACATCAGCGCCATCTAGAACCACCGAGCCACCAACAATGGTGTACTTAGGGTGGCCTGCGATTGAATAAGCCAGAGTTGACTTACCCGAACCGTTTGGTCCCATGATGGCGTGGGTTTCTCCAGATTTTATCGTTAGATCTACACCTTTTAGAATGTCAACCGCTCCATTTTCGGTGTTGACCGATACGTGAAGATTACGAATCTCTAATGTACTCATTTATCATCTCTTTTCTCTAAAATCTCTATCGTGACCGAGTTTGCCTGAATACTTACGGGATACGTTGCAAGGGCGATAGTCGCCGGGAGTGTAATAGCTTGGCCGGTGCGAAGATCAAACTCGGCACCGTGTAACCAGCATTCAATTTT
This sequence comes from Actinomycetes bacterium, assembly GCA_043745325.1. Classification (GTDB taxonomy): domain Bacteria; phylum Actinomycetota; class Actinomycetes; order Nanopelagicales; family Nanopelagicaceae; genus Planktophila. The sequence continues at coordinate 468 of JAYTTL010000065.1, read as the reverse complement.
GAACCCACTGACTTCACCTTCAGTTAATGAGGCTTCTGCATGAGAACACGTATCATCAATGGCAAATACTTCTTCGCCGATGCGTGTGACACAGATAGTCTTCCCAGTTTTTTCAAGTTTGACGGGAATGCCTTCTTTAAGTTCGCTTAATTGGAAATCCGACATCTAAGCACCTGCCATTTCAAGTTCGGAATCGATGCGATTCATTATTCGATTTTGAATGTCATCAATTCCAATTTCTGAAACAATCTCATTAAAGAAACCACGCACAACTAAGCGTCTTGCATTATCAAGAGTGATTCCGCGAGACATAAGATAAAAGAGTTGCTCGTCATCGAAGCGCCCTGTGGTGCTGGCATGACCTGCACCGACTATCTCACCAGTTTCAATCTCCAAGTTGGGAACTGAATCGGCGCGGGCTCCATCGCTAAGAAGTAAGTTGCGATTGAGCTCATAAGTATCGGTGCC
>JAYTTL010000064.1:0-8622 GCA_043745325.1 Actinomycetes bacterium | reverse complement strand
TGTAGCCAGTTAAATGTCTCCCATTCAAATAAAGGCTGCCGATCGCTGAAAATTCGACCTAATGACTTATTGCGAAATACATCATTTGCATCCCCGTGGCGTGCGGCTAAAAAAATCCCCAAAGCATCGTGCCAAACTGGTTTTCCAAAACTACGAAGTTCCTTCAAACTTGGATAAGGATTTGCAACAAAAGTTGCGTCGCTAAAATCAATCATTACTCAGATGCGATTTTCGTATACCCTGGCTTTATAACACTCTCAATGATTTTTAATCGTTCTGGGTATGAGATAAATGCACTTTTCATTGCATTGATTGTCACACGTTGAAGCTCAATAAAATCCCAACCAAAGGCCTTTACGGCTTCACTCATTTCAAAGGACATTGATGTTTGACTCATCAAGCGGTTATCGGTATTTAACGTCACACGAAAACGCAGTTTTGCAAGAGCTCCAATCGGGTGCTCGGCATAGCTTTTAGCCGCCCCAGTTTGCAGATTTGATGTGGGGCATAGTTCTAATGGAATTCGTCGATCCCGTACATAGGATGCAAGTTCTCCTAACACAGGAACTGGTCCGGAGAAATCAATATCGTCAATTATTCGCACTCCATGACCAAGTCGTTCTGCACCACATAATTGAATCGCTTCCCAGATTGATGGAAGACCGTAGGCCTCGCCCGCGTGAATTGTAAAGTGTGCATTCTCTTTACGCAGATAGTCAAAACTCTCTTTTTGATCACTTGGTGGAAAACCATCTTCTGGGCCCGCGATATCAAAACCAACAACACCTTGCTGGCGGTACTTAACAACTAACTCTGCTACTTCTTGTGAATGTTTGTTCTGGCGCATTCCGCACAGTAATGAGAAAACCACTATTTCATGACCTTCTGCTTTTGCCTCCGCCATTCCTTGTCTATAGCCTTCAAGAGTTGCTTCAACAACATCCGACATCGAAAGCCCTTTTTCAGTAAATAACTCTGGTGCTCCACGGACTTCGGCATAGACCACGCCATCGCGCGCAAGATCTAACGCGCATTCGCGTGCAACACGCATGATGTCTTCACGACGTTGCATAACGGCGATAGTGTGAGAAAAAGTCTCTAAGTATCTAACTAGTGAACCCGAACCACATGATTCCCGAAACCACGTGGCCAGTTCAAGTGCATCCGTCGTCGGAAGCGCTTTATAGCCTATGTCGGCAGCGATATCGATAATAGTTTGTGAGCGCAGACCACCGTCTAAGTGATCGTGCAACAATACTTTGGGAATTCGCTTAATTTGGGCACTCGTCGGAGTGCTATTCATCGCCATTAAACTCTGACTCCTTAATGAGTAATTCGCTCGACTACAAGTGGCAATCTATCTAACTTTCCACTAGCGGGTAAATCACCAATTACTACGCTATCTACGAGGGACTCCTGTGCTCGCACAAAAGCTTCAGGCGTGTCGGTATGTAGGGTAAATAGCGGCGCCCCCTGCTTAATGCTCTCCCCAGGTTTAGCATGAATCTCAATTCCAGCAGCGAGTTGCACGGCTTCGCCTTGGCGCGTTCTTCCTGCCCCTAAACGCCAGACGGCCATTCCTACTTTCATGGCATCCATTCCTAAAATAACTCCCGAAGATTGTGCCGTAACAATGAGAACCTCTTTAGCAACAGGAAGTTTGGCATCCGGGTCTCCCCCTTGTCCCTTAATCATTTGGCGCCAAACATCCATCGCCTTTCCATTTTTTAACGCGGTCGCAGGATCTATACCTTTAATTCCAACAAGTTCTAACATTTCCTGCGCAAAGAGAATAGTTAACTCGACGATATCTGGCGGACCACCACCGGCAAGAACTTCTACAGATTCGCGGACTTCAAGCGCATTTCCTGCAGTAAGTCCAAGTGGAACATCCATTGCAGTCACTAAGGCGAGAGTCTTGACCCCGGCGCGCTTTCCAAGGCCAATCATCACCTCTGCCAACTCTTTTGCTTTTTGTGGATCTTTCATAAAGGCACCAGCACCGGTTTTGATGTCCAAAACCAACGCGCTTGTTCCTTCGGCGATTTTTTTACTCATGATAGACGAGGCAATGAGAGGGATAGCTTCAACCGTTGCGGTGACATCTCGCAGTGCATAGAGTTTTTTATCTGCAGGTGCCAAACCATCCCCTGCGGCACAGATGACCGCCCCACAATCCTGTAAAACTTTTAACATCTCTTGATTTGAAAGTGATGCTCGCCAACCTGGAATTGACTCTAACTTATCTAACGTTCCACCTGTATGGCCAAGCCCACGACCTGAAAGTTGAGGCACCGCCGCACCACATGCTGCAACCAAAGGCGCAAGAGGCAGAGTAATTTTGTCACCAACTCCCCCAGTGGAGTGTTTATCGACCGTTGGTCGCGATAGACCAGACCAGTTCATTCGTTCACCGCTACTGATCATCGCATCGGTCCAGCGCGAAATCTCCCCGAGCTCCATTCCGTTAAGGAAAATTGCCATTAACAACGCCGACATCTGCTCATCGGCAACGGCGCCTCGCGTGTAGGCCTCGATTACCCAATCAATCTGTGGATCAGTGAGTACAAAGCCATTGCGTTTTGCGGCAATGATTTCAACTGCAGAAAACCTCTCGGTCTGCGCCATTTATCCCTCGTTACGGTCTAGATCATCTGGACCAAAGGCCCAAGGTAACATCGCGGCCATTGTTTGTGGGCCATCATCGGTCATGAGAAGGGCGCTTGGGCCACCATGCTCGAAAAGTAACTGACGACAACGTCCGCACGGTGCCAGAGAATTTCCTTGACTGTCAACGCAGGAGATTGCAATGAAGCGTCCTCCTCCCGTTGCGATTAATTGTGATACCAAACCACATTCGGCACACAAACCGAGACCATAACTAGCATTCTCAACATTGCAACCAGAAACGATGCGGCCATCACTGACAAGTGCTGCAACCCCCACTGGAAACTTTGAGTATGGTGCATAAGCCGTTTTCATTGCAGCTATCGCCGCCGTATGAAGTTGGCTCCAATCAATCTCACTCACGCCATTCCACCACGGCGATACGGCATGCCATCGGCAGCGGGCAGGCGAAGCCGCTGGGATGCCAGCGACATAACGAGCAAGGTTGTTATGTATGGAGTCATGGTAACTAACTGACCCGGCAGTTCATCAACAGCTAAGAAATACCAAAGTGAAAGTGCGGCAAAACCTAAAGTGAGTGAAGCTTTAAGCAGTTTCCCTTTTTTGACATCACGGTAGACGAGAAAGAGCAAAATGAGAACTATAAGAAGGATTAAGGCATGAATAGATGCGGAGTCTCGAAGTTGAAGTGCATCGGCAAAACCAAATAAACCAGCACCCAATAAAATTCCACCTGGGCGATAATTACCGAAAAGGAGTGCAGCAAGACCAATATATCCACGACCTGCAACTTGATTTTCTTGATAATGATTTGCGGCAACAATTGCTAAGAAGCCACCACCTAAACCTGCAAGACCGCCAGAGATTAAAACGCCTGCATATTTCATTGCATATACATTGACACCCAATGATTCAGCGGCAACGGGTGCCTCCCCTGCGCTGCGCAAGCGCAAACCAAATGGCGTTTTCCATAAAATAAATACAGAGAGAGGAACAATCGCCAGCGCAATCATTGTGACGTACGAGAGATCACCAGTGACTCCCCGAAGGACTGCGGCCACATCTGATATGAAAAACCACTGCTTTTGCGCCAAAACACTCAATAAATCGGGGCTTTTCCAGCCAAAGTATGTGCCTCCTGAAAGCACCGGCAAGCCATTCGTGCCAATTGATGCGACGTCGGGAGATTGAGAAGGGCCAAGCCATGCACCACTCTTATAAAAAATCGTTGAAATGTAGCGGACTAATCCAGCGGCGATAATATTTATTGCAACTCCAGATACGACGTGATCAACCCCGAAAGTAATCGTCGCAATCGCATGTAAGAGAGCGCCTACGGTGCCGAAACAGACGGCAGCAAAAAGGCCAATCCACGGACCATGTTGCGAGCCAATCATTCCGCCTGCCCAGGCTCCCATAATCATCATACCTTCGAGGCCGATATTGACCACGCCTGCACGTTCAGAGAAAAGTCCACCAAGTCCGGCAAGTGCGATTGGAACCGAAAGTAAAAGAGCGGCAGATGCAGTGCCGACACTTGTTAAGTCAGAGGCACCGGTAAGAATTCGTATTAATGCAAGCACAAAGATAAGCATCGTGGCATATCTGAGGGCTTTTAAAGATTTACTCTTCATGCGCCAACCACCTTTGCAAGCTCTCTACTCTGCAACGTTATCTTGTAACGACGGACAACCTCATAAGCGATTACTGACGATAGAAGAATTGATCCTTGCATAATCACGTATGTTTCTGGCGCAACATCGATGAGTTCGAGTGCCCGTGAACTTACCTCTAAAAAGCCAAAGAGAAGTGCGCTAATTGCCATACCAACTGCATTGTTTCGCCCCAGAAGTGCAACTGCGATTGCCGAAAATCCAATTCCAGTTCGAAAACCCATATTAAATGCGTGTGTATCACCTAAGACCGCGGGTAGACCAGCCAATCCAGCTACCGCACCAGATAAGGCAAGAGCTACAAATGTCATTCGCTTTGAGTTAACACCGCTTACGCGCGCGGCAGTGGGATTTGTCCCTGTTGCTCGAAGCTCAAAACCAAAGCGGGTACGGTTAATAACAAACCAAAAGGTGACCCCGAGTGCAATAGCTACAAAAAGCATCCCATACACGCCACCCCCTGGTTGATCCTTGACGCCAAGTTTATTGAGCAGCGGCATGAGATCTGGAAACTGTCCCGATGCAGCAATCTTCTTAGTTGATAAATTGTTGGAGTTCGTTGTTCGGTCTGCAAAGCGATTGGCAAGTAAGTAAGACGAAAGTCCTCCTGCCAAAGCATTTAACATTATTGTCGAAATAACTTCACTCACACCTCGTTTAACTTTTAAATATCCAGCAAACGACGCCCACAATCCTCCAATTGACATTGCAATCAGCATAATGAAGAGGATATGGAGCACTGGCGGTAAAACGAACATGGCTCCGAAATATGCGCCAAAAAGGGCGCCTAATCGAAGTTGTCCTTCTACTCCGATATTAAATAGACCTGCGCGAAAAGTTATTGCAATAGCAATAGCAGCTATGTAATACGGGGTCGCAGTATTGAGAGCCTGCATGAGCGAGGCCGATTCAGTGCCAAAAGCCCACATCGTTTTATAAGCCTCGATGGGCGATTTGTGCGTAGCCAGTACAGCCAAACTTGAAATAATTATCGAAACAACGGCAGCGGCAGCTGGTGCGGCAAGGGCTAAGAAAAATCCGGAGAGTTTGAAGTTCTTCATGCCGCACCGGTCATCGCAGAACCAAGTTGTTCGGGGGTTGTCTTAGCTGGATCGAGTTCGGCGGTGATAACGCCGCGCAACATCACTAGTAAGCGATCAGACATCCCAATTAACTCTTCTAGGTCGGCAGAGATTAAAACAATTGCCATTCCATTTTCGCGTGCACGTCGAAGCTCTTCCCAGATTGCGCCTTGTGCTCCAACATCCACGCCACGCGTTGGATGTGAGGCGACAAGGAGGGCAGGCGCTTTGCTCATTTCACGACCCACAATAAATTTCTGTTGATTTCCACCAGAGAGCGCAGTGGCTAACGTCTGCGGGCCTGGTGCGCGCACATCAAATTCAGTCATGATGCGTGCGGTATCGGCGATTGTCGCTTTCTTATCTAAAATAAAGCCTCTCATGACCGGCTTTGAGCGTTGGTGACCGAGAATTCGATTTTCCCACAGTGGCGAATTCATCATCAGCCCCTGCCGCTGGCGATCCTCTGGTATGAAACCAATCCCCAAATCATGACGGCTGGCGACGCTTAAATGATCGATTTTCTTCCCACGGAAAGAGATTGAGCCTGTGTAATCGCGCAACCCTAGTACCGCTTCAACGAGCTCTGCTTGACCATTTCCCTCAACGCCTGCAATTCCAACGACTTCGCCTGCCTGTAAATTAAATGAAATATGTGAAATCAAATCACGGCTACCGGTCGATGTAGGAATTGATACATCGGTAAGGGAGAGAGTGACTTCATCGCGACGCGTATCACCATGAGTCGTTGGTTGGGGGAGCTCGCTGCCAACCATGAGTTCGGCTAGTTGTCGGGCAGTGACATCTTTAGATTTTACTTCGGCAACAGTTGATCCCTGTCGAACAACTGTTACATCGTCGGCTACTCGAAGCACTTCATCGAGTTTATGTGAAATAAAGATTATCGCCATTCCTTGGGCTCGAAGGCCTTTTAATGCGTTGAATAAATCATCGACTTCTTGGGGCACAAGTACTGCGGTTGGTTCATCGAAAATTAAAATCCGTGCGCCTCGATAGAGAACCTTTAAAATCTCTACTCGTTGGCGCGCTCCGACTCCCAACTCCTCAACAAGAATATCTGGATCGATATCAAGTCCGTATGCCGCTGACATCTCAGAAATTTTCTTACGTGCTGCTGAAAAATCTATTGTAATTCCGCTCGTAGGTTCAGAGCCCAAAATTATGTTTTCAAGAACGGTAAAGTTATCGGCTAACATAAAGTGCTGATGTACCATTCCGATGCCTGCAGATATTGCATCGTTGGGATTCTTAAAATGTACCTCTTCGCCATTGATTAAAATCTCGCCACTGTCTGGGTGTTGCATCCCATACAAAATCTTCATAACGGTAGATTTCCCAGCACCGTTTTCACCAACCAAGGCATGCACTGTGCCAGTTTCTACGCTCATAGAGACATCTTTATTGGCGATGACGCCGGGGAAACGTTTGGAGATGTGCCTTAGTTCAACAGCGACAGACACTGGAGGCTCTCCCTTGATTTAAGTCATCGTAATAATTAAAAGCATATGGCCCAACAAGGAGATTTAACTCCATTGTTGGGCCAAACGCTACTGTCTATTGACCTTATCTGCGACGCAGAATTAAGGCTTTGTTGGAACCTTGATCTTTCCTGACTTAATTGCTGCAGCTGCCGTATCGATTTGGGCCTTGTACTTAGTGATGTAGCCACCAGAGTACGAAACTCCAACACCATCAAGGGCTAAGTTATATTGACGTCCGTAAATACCAGCTTTGGCATCTAGAACATCGTTAACCGACGAACCTGCTACTGCAGTCGCAATTACGTCATAAACTGCTCGGTCAACACGCTTAATCATTGATGTAAGCATGTTCTTCTTTTGAGCAGCACTTGCGGAAAGGTACTGATCGGAGTCGACTCCAATTGTCCACACTTTCTTTCCAGCACTTGAGGCCTCAGTTGCAGCGGCGAAGTTTCCAGCACCTGAACCACCTGCGGCTGAATAAATAACATCCGTGCCCTTATCAATCATTCCTTTAGCAATAACCTTTGCTTTAGCAGGATCATTAAAGCCAGAGAAATCTGGGAACTCAGTTACGTATTTAACGTCAACTTTTGCGCTCTTTTTAGTTGCCTTAACTCCGGCAACAAAGCCAGCTTCAAACTTCTGAAGCAATGGAATACGAACACCACCGATGTAGCCAATCTTTCCTGACTTTGAGGCAAGCGCTGCTGCTACTCCAGCAAGGTATGAGCCTTGCTCTTCAGCAAATATAAGACTTGCCACATTGAGAAGATCAACTGATGCATCATCGACAATTCCAAATGAAACTTCTGGGTAATCTGATGCAACGGCCTTGATTGGGCCAGCGTATAAGAAACCAATTGCAATGATTGGGTTGTATCCAGCTTTAGCAAGCAAGCGGAGCTTGTCTTCGCGCTCTGAATCCGAACCAGTGGTGACGGTTATTTCTTTAGCGGTAATACCAAACTTCTTCTTTGCGGCATCTAGTCCAGCTGCTGCTGAATCGTTGAATGACTTATCGCCACGTCCGCCGATGTCATATGCGATGCCTACTTTTACCATTGATGCGGCAGTTGCAGGTGGTGCAATAAATGCAGTAACTGTAAGAACCGCTGCAGCCACAACGGCTACAAGACGAAATATCTTCTTCAATTTTCCTCCAAGGGGTCTTCTACGTGGCCCCGAAAGGGGCGACTCAGAAGGTTGATGTGTACGAGCGAGCCTAGTAGTTAGGTATAGGAAAACTCAACACACCTAGGCCTCATTTTGATATCGGAGAGGTAACGTTTCAAACCCTCAACCCAATATTGATAGTGATGACTCTCCTTAAGCCACCGTTCCGAGGTTTTTATAGGCTTTTTCGAGGGTTTCTGCCGCCACGGTGCGGGCCTTTGCAGCCCCCTCATGCAAAAGATCAACCAAATGTTTTTCATCCTCTAGAAGTTCCAGAGCTTTCGTGCGAATGGGACGAAGATATTCAACGACTACATCGGCAACGGCTATTTTAAAATCGCCATAACCCTTTCCCTCAAACTCACTTTCAAGGGCGGTGATTGTTTGACCAGAAAGAGCGCTATGGATGGCGAGGAGGTTGCTAATTCCTGGCTTTTCCTTCTCATCAAATTTTACTTCGCGTCCAGCATCCGTGGCTGCGCTCTTAATTTTCTTTGCATTTGATTCAGGTGTATCCATAATCTCAAGAACCCCTGCTTGTGAGCCCGATGACTTACTCAT
>JAYTTL010000063.1:0-8624 GCA_043745325.1 Actinomycetes bacterium | reverse complement strand
ATGGATGACAGGCTTGTAAAGCTCATTCATGGGGCTTTTGTATTACTTCAACCGTGACTGGGATTCCATTTAAGACAGCATTTCCAGATAATGGATCCATCTGCTCCTGATCTGTCAGGATATTTGTATTAGTGCCTGATCTCTCTGCTGCGATCTGCATCTTTGTTCCACGCAAACCATGTCCCCATCCATGAGGCAGACTCACAACATGTGAACGAATATCCTGAGTCACTTCTGCAATAACATCGATACTTCCAACGCGACTGGTAACGCGAACACGGCTCCCATCGACAACACCTAGCCGACTGGCATCATCTGGGTGTATCTGTAATGTGCAACGGGATTTACCTTTAACGAGCGCTTCAATGTTGTGCATCCAGGAGTTATTAGAGCGAAGATGTCTGCGACCAACAAGTAGAAACTCGTCAGAATCAACGACGTTCATTGCCGCCTCTAACCGCACCAAATCGGCAAGTATCTCTGCTGGAGCAAGTTCAACTTTTCCACTGGGTGTGCGCAGTGCATCTGGGAGTCGTGGCTTCAATGCTCCAAAATCAACTCCGTGTGGATTATCACGCAGTGTTTGTAAGTTAATTCCTTGTGGATTAGCTCCAAATGCATCGCCATATGGGCCGGTGCGAAGTAGCGTGTCGAGAATTCTCTCTGGTCCACGATTGCCAGTTGCAGTGACGATAGCTTTAATCTCATCCGCATCTCTTGCGTGGATATTTGAGAATTTGTCTTCGAGCATTTTGCCAAGTAAAGCTGTAAATATTGCATCATCTACTACTGAGGAATCGACGTTGGCTCCATGTCCTTGGGCGATGCCGGCAAGTTTTGCCAAAATCTCCCACTCATCTGGCTGGCCAGGTTCGCGATCGAAGATAGCACTGGAATAATTTGCAATATTTCGCACAGCGAATCCAGTGAAAATAACATCGTAATGACTGCGCTGTAAATGTGATGGCGGCGGAAGAATTACATCTGCATGTCGAGTCGTTTCATTAAGATAAATATCAATACTGACCATGAAATCGAGTGAGGAGAAAGCCCGCTCCATTTGCTCGCCATTAGGTGCCGATAAGATTGGATTACCGGCCAACGTGACCATTGCTTTAATCCGACCTTCACCTGGGGTCAAAATCTCTTCAGCAAGCAATGAGGTTGGAAACTCCCCCATCGCCTCAGGAAAACTGCGAACACGAGATAATTTATTTCCGATACGAAATCCTCGACCTCGACCAGAGGCACCTCGTGTTGACTGACCTCCTGTAGCCGGCAGGGGAAACATCACTCCGCCAGCCTTATCTAAGTTGCCCGTGATTGTGTTGATGAGATCAACTAACCAGGAGGCGGTGGTTCCAAAACTAACTGTCGTGGTGCCGATGCGCCCATATACAAGAGCGGTAGGTGCATCACAGAGCTCAAGTGCAATTCGTCTAATCGTTGTTGACTCGATTCCAGTTGCATCTGCAACTGCTTCCGGAGTAAAGGCTTTGAGGGCGCTCGGTAATTGATCAAGGCCGGCGATATGGGAACGTAGATGATCGCCTACATCTGCCCGACCACTCCGAAGGATTGTATGAGCGATTGCCGCTAAAAATAATGCATCGGTATTTGGTCTAATGCACAACCACTCATCGGCTTTTTCAGCGGTGCGAGTGCGGCGAGGATCAACAACAACGAGTTTTCCACCTCGAGCACGCATTGCTTCTAGTCGACCTGGAAAATCTGGAGCAGTGCACAAACTTCCATTTGAAACGTAAGGGTTTGCACCCAACATCAGTATGTAGTCAGTTCGATCAAGATCGGGAATAGCAATAGATGTCACGGTTCCAAACATGTAGGCCGAGGCGATTTGTTTAGGAAGTTGATCTACAGATGAAGCGCTAAAGTGTTGCGAAGTTCCAATTGCCTGCATCCAGGCTCTGTTGTAGAGCATAGGTGCAAGGTTGTGTGAATTTGGGTTACCAACATAGCTCCCAATCGAAGCGCGGCCATGGCTTTTAATCACGCCCATCAAACCACGTTCGACTTCCTCCCATGCCTCTTTCCACGAGACTTCAACATGCTGGCCATCTCTTTTAATCATCGGTTTGCGCAATCGATCTGGATCTTCGTGTAGGGCGCTAAGAGTTGTTCCCTTAGGACAGATGAAACCTTTACTAAAAACATCCTCTTTATCACCACGGATGCTCAAAACTTTCTCATCTTTTACTGTGATCTCAAGACCGCATGTCGCCTCACACAATGGGCAGGTTTTATAAAAAACCTTTTCTGCATCGGTCGTTGGCATCTGGCAAGCCTGTCATACACATGCTCTTTAACCAAGGGGCACGAAATAAAAGTGGCCCCACGCGACGAACCGTGAGGCCACTTAGTGTGCGTGTCACTGGCGAGATTCGAACTCGCGACCTGCAACATCGTCATTGAGCCGCTCTATCCACTGAGCTACAGCGACACGCATGGATTAAGCTAAATGAGGGAATAGATAACCTGCTACGACAATTCCTAAACTGTGGATAATAAAACGGTGCTATCCTTTGACAACATCGTCGTTGTGCCCTCGTTAATCATGAGTTACAGAACAAAAGCCCCGCAGGTTCATCTCTGCGGGGCTTTTGTATCTCTTCTTACATAAAACTGCTGCGTTGATGATTAAGGCCGAACAATTATGTGGACGATACCTTCAGGAGTCGCGCTATTTGTCAGTTCGATGTTGACGTTTGTTGGAATTCCGTTGATCTGGGCAGCAGCTAGAAATGCGAATTGAGTAGCAATCTCTGTCATCCAGTACATAGCGCCAGGACCTGCGCGATCAATTATGCGTTGGGCTTGGGCAAGGCGGGCATCGGAGAATTTTTCGGCATCGTTCTTCTCATCGTTAATGAGATCGAGAAGAAAACCCTTAATCTCAAGGCCAATTCCGGTTGCATCGTTCGAGTTTTCGATGAGCTCTCTGAGTTCGGCATCTAGGCCGCGCGGCCTCTTGCGAGCTTTGGTGCGGTTAAGGATTAGGAAGATGAGCAACGCAAAGACGAGTGTTTCGACCATGTAGCCAAATTACTCTCGGTGACTGACATAAATGCTAAAGTTATTACACTTCGTCGTAAACCTGCAGTATTCCAAGAGTTACAGTACAAAAGGCCTCACAGATTCATCTCTGTGGGGCCTTTTGAATTTTAGGCGGTTCTCTTCTTAGTTTTTTCTTGCGCGCGAGCAAATGAGGCTTGCTTCTTTTCCAAAAGGCTTTCCATTCCAGAAACCATTCCGGCGTAGTTGAGCTCAGAGAGAATTACTTCAACATCTTTAGAGCCAAGTTGGGTAAACACTTTTGATAGATATCCACTTAAGTGATCCCAACCCTCTTTGGGAGAACCTGGTGCGTATGAGCCACCTTGAGATGCAACGACCGTTACCTTTGCCGAGATAGAGTCTTCGGGTTTTCCGCCGCCAAGAACTCCCGGGAAAACTAGTTGATCAATGTATGCCTTCAATACCGATGGAACGCTCCAGTTCCACATTGGCGTTGACACTAGGATTTCATGCGCGCCTTTAAATTCGCTAATGAGCTCCATGCGTGCATTAAATTTGGCTGACATCGCTGGCGTGTGCGTTTCAGCAGGGCTCCAACTTGCGCCAAGAGTTTCGCCATCTAAATGGGGAACTGGGTTGGCGATGAGATCCCGTTCAACAATATCTACGCCAGGATTGTTGATGGCATAGTTCGCCAAGAACTCATTAGCTAAAGAGCGCGAAACTGAGCGCTCCCCTTGTGGACTAGCCGAGATGTAGAGCAGATATGGCATTGATTCTCCTATTAGTTGACGTTTCAACTATCTAACCATGATTTGGTTGACACGTCAACTTATGAGGATGGGATTGGTTGAAGTGTCATCTTTTGCTAATATTGGGGCATGGAAACATATGGAATGAGTGTGCGGCAATATAGAGCTTGGCGCGCCTTTCACAAGTTGCGAGGTCAGTTACTTCCCCACCTAGCTAAAAACATCACCGAGAACACAGGACTCACGCCCTCTGAGTTTTTTTTACTTATTACGTTGATCGATTCGCCCAAGGCAACGCTTCATTCTTATGAGATCGCTGAAAAGCTGGACTGGGAAAAGAGCCGAGTTTCCCATCAAATCACGCGCATGGAAGAACGGGACTTAGTAATGCGAAGTGTCTGCCCGAGTGATGCCAGAAGTTGCCTCGTCGAACTTACGCCATCAGGCCGCAAATATCTTAAAAAGGCGCTACCTAATCACTTCGAAGATGTTAAGCACTGCTTTGGCGATCTGCTGACGGCAGCGCAGTTAGATACATTGATTGAGATCAGCTCTATTGTGACTAAGCATTTAGCGAGCGAACATTTTGCCGGTGAGATTCAAAATGCTGAAGCTGTAAAAGTCACTAAGTAGTACAGAAGAACAGCAGTGAGCAATTCTCATAACAAAGGTGGAAAACCTACATTTTTACGACAGAATACTCATAATTCACTTTTTGAAGAGCGTGGGAAAAGCGCACTATGTGATGAAGTGATTATTAGAAAGTTATTTAGAAGCTCATTTGTAGAAACTCAGTTGGGTGCACTTCATGAATCCCTTGGGGTAAATCATCTGTACATCACCGGTGCTCAGACAAATAACTGCGTGCGCCATACCTGCCATGGCGCACTTGAATTGGGCTATGACATCACGTTGATCAGTGATGCACATACAACAAGTAGTTATGAGTGGAAAGGTCGAAACGTCATCGCGAAAGATGTTATCAATGAACAAAATGATAATTTGTCGGGATATCGATTGCCTGACCGCAGAGCAAAAGTAGTCGAAAGCGCCGCGATTACTTTTTAAAAGTTGGGGCTAAAACTCCAAGGTCGAGTGCTCTTTCTATCTGAGCGAGCGCCGTCACTAAAGGTAGCTCTCCATGTGATGGGGCAACGACACCAGTGTCATCGCCACCTGCCAGATAGCAATCCCCCACATCAACTTCGGAACCAGAGCCTCTTGTTTTAGTAAATACGAAATACTCCAGTGTCTCGGCTATGAAGTAAAGCGGACAAGATCAGCAGCCAGCAACCCGACCACTGGTGGGTAGATCAACTTAATAATCATGATGCGGAACGTGGTTATTTCTCCTTAGGAGATGAGATCTGGAGTCAATCGGGTGGTCGAGTAAAAGTCTTTGTCATGTCGGTTGCTTCCGCGCACGCAATTCATGGTCTCACTCACGGGTTGCGAGAACATGACTCGGCATCTAGCAGGTGAGGAGGGAATTTTTGCAGAAACTTCTACTGCTGCAAATGTCGCTGTTGCGCTGCAGGTTGCAGAGCAACTCCCTAGCGATTCGACAGTAGTGACCATGGCAGTTGACTCTGGTGTGCGCTACTTGAATACTGAACTCTTTAAATAATTCAATTTAAAGTTGTGGGGGAGATTCCTATGGATCTTGAAGCGCTCAGGCAGATGATCTATCGCGTATTTGCGGCAACCGGTGAATCGCCCACCTTCGAGCAATTGCAAGACGAGTTCATGGATCGCGACTTGATCCGCGCGGGGCTGCGCGATCTGGCGGAGCGCAAACTCCTGGCATTAGGCGAGGGTGATCAGATAGTAATGGCGCATCCTTTTAGCACTGTGCCGATGGGCTTTTCAGTGATGGGAGAGCACACCTTGTGGTGGGGCGGATGTGCCTGGGATTCTTTCGCGCTCCCTCACTTGTTGGAAGTTGAGAGCCCGATGCTTATCAGTACTCGGTGCCCTAATTGTTCCGAGCCACACTCTTGGAATGTCGGTCGGCTCGTGCCGCCGACCGGCACTCAGGTCGCGCACTTTCTCGTTCCCGTGTCGAAGCAATGGAATGACATCATCCATGCCTGCAACAACCAGCGGATCTTCTGCTCGAATGATTGTGTTGCAGCATGGCTGGCGGTGAATGAATTACCACGTGGTTATGTCATGAACCTGGAGACCTTGTGGCGCCTTGCCTCTCATTGGTATGACGGCCGGCTTGAATATGGCTACGAACGCAGGGGAGCAGCGGAAGCAGCAGAGTACTTTCGCAGCGTCGGATTGCATGGCCCATTCTGGGGGTTGTGAGAGTTAGCACCACAGATTGTGAGCCAAAAATCACATCTTGAGTGTCACCATGGAGTCTCCTGAATGTAAAAGCAGAAAGGGAATTACTATGCTCCGCAAGATTTCTCTGGTGTTAATGACTTTACTTATGTTCGAAGAGGCACTAGTCAGTGTTGGTATGTTGATCAGTAATGACGCGAGTGGTTACGGTCACGATGGAAATGTCGCCGCAAGCTCTGCAAACGTGGGGATGTTGATCTTTGGTCTTATTCTGACTTACGTGGGGTTGCGTGAAGGCCATCTCTGGGTTTGGAAAACGCTCTGGGTCTGGCCACTTTTCTTGACTGCCGAATTTCTTGGGTATTTCGTATTTACTAGTGCAAGAGGTGATGGTTCGTGGATCACGGGGGTGTTCGCAATCATTTTTGCGGCAGCGCTCTTCGCAGTAAAGCCTAAGGCTGACACCGCTTGAATACCTTTGCCAATAGTTAAAACGAAGGCGGGGATACTCGAGGGATTCCTAGCGCATTTTCACACGTACAAAGTCGGCGTATCATGGAAAACTATCATTCAGGTTAATGGCCGCACTATCATTGCTCATAGCACCTTGGTCCGTTATTTAGGAATTGCAAAGTGCTACATCGTTTCGGATACATCATCGGAGCGCGAGGGTCGAAGGTTTGCCACCCCATTCAACGCCACCGCGCTTGAGTATCTCAGCCGTCGTTTCAACTATTGGCAAAGGTATTCAAGCGGTGTCAGCCTTAGGCTTTACCGCAAAGAGCGCCGCTGCAAAAAGGATTGCAAACACCGCTGGCATCCACGAACCCGAGCCTCTTGTTTTAGTGAATACGAAATACCCCAGTGCCTCGGCAATGAAGAAAAGTGGCCAGACCCAGAGCGTTCTCCAAACCCAGAGGTGGCCTTGTCGCAACCCCACGTGAATCAGTACAAGACCAAAAATCATCATCCCCACGCCAGCGGTGGCGACCGCGACATTTCCGTCATGTCCGTAACTATTCTGTTGATCACTGAACAACATAAGGAAGTCGGCCAATCCAGCTGCGAACACAATGAAGGTCATGTAAGCAAGAGAAATCTTACGGAGCGTTATGTTTCAATCCTTTGTGGTGCGCCCGTGATTCCTACGACAATCGCCCAGATCGGCACGAGCAATATTGGAATTCCGATGATAGAAGCGGCAAGTAACACTGCGAGTACCATGCCGAAGCTCCCCAACCAACGGGGGAAGAAGCCAGAGGAGCGCATCTGAAGACTGGTAAGGAATATGCTTACCGCCATCGTCCATATACCCGCGATCAAAACGCTGGAACTTGCTTGTGAAAATGTGTTAGCGATGTCCGGCCCAACATATGTCCGGCCCGCGGCCATCTGCACCATAGTCGGACCAACGGCGATGCCGCCGCCGACTAATACCATCACTACGCCGATAACGCCGAATTGATGCGCCATTATAGTTCGCATCCCAAGAGCCATCGATACGCGTAATTCATTGAAGAGCCAAACCAGCAGCCAACAGGCGATGATGAGCACGAGAAAACCGAATACAGCGATCGTTCTCTTGCCTGAGGAGTTGTAGAAAGCCAAGAACTCGGCGTCTGTGGTATTTCCACCACCTGGAATTGTGAAGGTTCCGACTATTCCAACTGCAAACAAGATACCGCCTAAAATTCCGGGGATCCGTACTTTGTTTTTCATGCTGCCTCCATTGGCCGTATCATGGTAATAGTGTGACCTACACTACTAAGTATGAGAAAAGTATCAGAAGTTACTGATAATTGATATCCAATATTTTCACTTACGACAATTACGCGGGGGCCAGCGCTGAGCGCGAACTATTGGGCAGGACGGTTTCGCGAAACGAAGCCGCACTCGTATGCAGCAATCACGGCCTGGACTCTATCGCGCAGCTCGAGTTTGGCGAGAATGTGGGAGACGTGGGTCTTCACAGTTGCCTCGGACAAGAACACCGTGGTGGCGATCTCAGCATTGGAAAGTCCAGTCGCCAATAGTCGAAGGACATCGAGCTCGCGTTCTGTGAGAGCCGATAAGGCTAGTGGGGTGCCTTGGGGCATGGGCGGCTGGCGAACATAATGCTCAACTAGGCGTTTAGTGACGGAAGGGGCGAAGAGACTCTCTCCTGCAGCTGCCAGGCGTACGCCGTCGATGATAGTTGAAGGTAGTGAGGATTTAAGAAGAAATCCGCTGGCTCCGGCGCGAAGCGCCTTATAAACATTTTCATCTTGGTCGAATGTTGTGAGCATAACAACCTTGGAAGCACTGCCACCGCTAACGATGCGGCGAGTAGCCTCAATTCCATCGATCATTGCCATACGCACATCCATGAGTACAACGTCGGGTCGATATTGTTCAACGACGCGGACAGCTGCTTCCCCCTCGTCGGCTTCGGCTGTAACTTCGATGTCGGGTTCAGACTCTAGAATCATTCGAATGCCACCTCTGACCAAGGCCTGGTCATCGACAACAACTACCCGCAGCCTCATAGGACAGCCGCCAAGGGCA
>JAYTTL010000062.1:0-2354 GCA_043745325.1 Actinomycetes bacterium | reverse complement strand
ATTCGCAAAGCCGAGCAAGGCCTAGGTGATGGCCCGATGGAGTGGATTCAAGCTGGGGATGATGTTGTCGCCTTCGAGCGACCTGGAGAATTTGCCTGCTATATTAACTTTGGTGCTGCCTTTGAACTTCCATCTAACTCTCAAATTTTAGTTACAAGTGGCGAAGTACATGCTCACACTTTGCCAACTGATACTGCAGTGTGGGTGAGATTGATCAGTTAATGCCACATACGCAGCTTCAGCGCAGGGTTGTTCGAACCCTTGCCAGTGCCCAAATCCTTAACGGAGTTGGAGTAACTGGCACAGTTGCCGCTGGTTCACTACTAGTTTCATCTATTACCGACTCTGAAACTCTGGCAGGTTTAGCACAAACAAGTGCCGTTTTGGGTGCTGCAGCGCTGGCACTTCCCTTGGCACGCTTAACTGCACGTGGCGGCCGTCGCTTAGCGTTGTCTGTTGGAAATTTCTCAGGTGTGATTGGTTCAATTTTTGCAATTCTTGGTGGAGCCCATCGCAGTTTATTTCTCATGTTACTTGGTACGTTTTTAGTTGGAGCAGCGTCGGCTGCGGGCTATCAAGCGCGCTTTGCCGCAATTGATTTAGCCACTAACGAGACGAGGGCAAAGCAACTCTCTTTCGTTGTCTGGGGATCAACTATCGGCGCAGTTGCTGGTCCAAACTTAATGGAGCCTTCTGGAAATATAGCCGAACTCTTCAATCTGCCACGGTTAGTTGGCCCCTACTTTATTTCGGCAACGACTTTGTTGTTCGCAACTATTGTGATTCAGATTTTTCTACGTCCGGATCCATATTTAACGGCAGAAAAAGCGGCCAATGTTGTTCAACATAAGGGATCTACGAAAGCAGCACTTTCACATATTCGCTCAAATCCGAATGCCCTTTTTGCAATCTCTGCAATTGCAGTTGGCCATGTGGCGATGGTTTCGGTGATGGTAATGACTCCGATACATATGAAACACGTCGATGTATCATTACGAATTATTGGCTTTGTCATTAGCGTTCATGTTTTAGGAATGTATGCCTTCTCTCCAATTGTTGGCGCACTCAGTGATCGCTTTGGGCGAGTAGGTGTTATCCAGATTGGTTTGGTTATTCTCCTTGCCTCAACAATTGTTGCTGGCACTGCCGCTGCTGACAATGCGCTTCAGTTGGGAATTGGCCTGTTCTTGCTGGGCCTAGGGTGGTCATGCACGTTAATTGCCGGATCTGCTTATCTCTCGGAATCAGTATCGGTAGAAATGCGCCCCGCATCGCAAGGTGCCAGTGATTTAGTAATGAACTTATCTGGGGCAGGCGGAGGAGCATTAGCTGGCGTCATTATCGGGACCCTGTCTTATGGTTGGCTCTGCCTATTTGCTGCGATTCCCGCAATTATACTCGGCGCTTATTCAAAAAAATTGGTACTCGTTGAAAACTAGAACAAAAATACATCCTGCGTGGATTGCCGCAATAGTTACCTTCTTTACTTTGGTAGCAACGGCTGGATTTAGATCTGCCCCTTCGGTTTTAATCGTGCCCCTTGAAGATGCATTTGGCTGGAATCGCGAGCAAATATCCCTGGCTATATCGGTCAACGTTTTGTTATATGGATTAACTGCACCATTTGCCGCAGCGCTTATGGAGCGATTTACTGTGCGAAAAGTTGTTATGGGTGCGTTGACGACCGTTAGCACCGGCGCATTTCTAACGACTCAAATCCATGCGCCTTGGCAACTAGTTGCTACGTGGGGAGTGATTGTTGGCATTGGTACAGGATCTATGGCCTTAGTTTTTGCCGCAACTATTGCCAATCGCTGGTTTGTTAAACGTAGAGGTTTGGTGATTGGTGGACTTACTGCAGCGGGTGCAGCGGGGCAATTAATTTTCCTACCTGGCCTTAGCCGGTTATCCGAACTGCATGGCTGGAAATCCATCGGTCTGACAATTGGTAGCGCATCGATACTGATGGTTCCTCTCATCTACTTTTTTCTACGCGAAAAACCAGCAGACCTTGGTTTAACTCCATATGGTGCTCCGGAAGACTGGAAACCCCCGATTCATTCTGGAATGAATGCTGGAAAATTAGCACTTGTCTCCTTGAAAGAAGCGAGCGCGCATAAAGATTTTTGGTATCTAATTGGCTCTTTTTTTGTGTGTGGCTTATCAACGAGCGGTCTTATTGGAACACATTTTATTCCCGCCGCCCACGACCATGGCATGGGTCAAGTAATGGCCGCTGGCTTGTTGGCTCTTGTTGGAGTATTTGATGTCATCGGTACATTGTTTTCGGGTTGGCTCACTGATAGATACGATCCGCGCAAATTATTGTTCTTCTATTACGGTCTGCGTGGTCT
>JAYTTL010000061.1:0-8662 GCA_043745325.1 Actinomycetes bacterium | reverse complement strand
CAACTGTTAGCAATGCTCCTCTTCGAATCATCATTACGTATATCAGCGGAATCCTCGCCCTGCGAAATGATTGGAATGGTGAAGTTCTCTCATTGCGCCTCAGCGATCTCACTGCATTAGCGATAGCAACGGGGAAAGAGAGTGCGGGGATTGAAAGCCTTCTTCATCATAACCAACTTCTGTTGAACGCTAAATTGCCAAACTCTCTTTAATCGAGGAAATCCGTCCTAATACTCCATGAATGAAGCCGGCAGATTCATCGGTCGATAGTTCTTTGGCAAGGATTAACGCCTCATCGATAGCGACTGCATCAGGAATCGTTTGCGACCAGAGGAGTTCAAAAATGCCAATTCGAAGAATATTTCTATCAACTGCTGGCAAGCGATCCATATCCCAGCCTTGAGCATAGGTCGTAATTAACTCATCAATCTTTCGTCGATTCTCGCCAACCCCATGAACGAGCTCGCGGGTGTACTCACGGATGGGCTTTGAATCTGAATTCACGATATCGCGAAGTACTAAAGTTTCAACTGCGTTCGTTCCACGGATATCTGCCTCAAAGAGAAGATCGAGCGCTGCTTTTCTAGATTTGCTACGTGCTGACACTAGTTAGCGCGGCCTTGGTAGGAGCCATCCCGTGTATCAACCATCACGATCTCATCTTGCTTAATAAAAAGCGGAACTTGAATTTCGATTCCGGTCTCAACAGTTGCGGGTTTTGTACCTCCTGATGAGCGATCTCCTTGTATGCCAGGTTCAGTGTAGGTAATCCTCAGAGGAAGCGCCGCAGCAAGTTCGATGTATAAAGGGTTTCCATCGTGGACAGCAACAACGGCATCGGTATTTTCAAGCATATAGTTTGCCATCACTCCAACTGTGGCCATAGAAATTACCATCTGATCGAAGGTTTTAACATCCATGAATACAAAATCTTCACCCTCTTTGTACAAGAACTGCATATCGCGTTTTTCTAGAATTTCAATATCAATCTTTACGCCCGAGTTGAAGGTGCGATCAATAACTTTTCCCGTAAGTACTGACTTTAATTTGGTTCGAACGAAGGCCGGGCCTTTGCCTGGCTTGACATGTTGAAACTCAACAACATTCCAGAGTTGACCTTCAATATCTAAAGTAATTCCATTCTTCAAATCAGCTGTCGTTGCCACGGTAAAGCTCCACTCGTTGAAATAATTCGGCTACCCGTTGTGATAGCAAGATGGCAAGGATACCCGCAATCTGAGGCCCATATTTTCCTACCCAATGAGGGCTTTTAGGGCGATAATCGCCAAAACATAAGAATTCGCACCAAAGCCTGCAATTGTGCCATGGGCCACTCCAGAGATTACCGATGTATGGCGAAACTCCTCTCGCGACATTGGATTCGATAGATGTACCTCAATCAGAGGTGCGTTAACTAACTCGGCCGCATCACGAATGGCATATGAGTAATGCGTAAAGGCAGCTGGATTAATAATGACCGGCGTTTGAGTATCGGCGGCCTCATGCAGCCAACCGATAATGATCGACTCGTCATCACTTTGACGTACGTCGGCTTCAAATCCATGTGATGTAGCAGCTATCTCAATGTGATTTTTGAGTTCACCATAATTTAAATCCCCATAGATTGAAGAGTCGCGAATATCTAAGCGAGCTAAATTTGGTCCATTTATCACCAGTATCTTCATGAGCATATTCTCTCATAGGCAGTGCGCAGCTCAATCTCAAGCGGATTTTCTATGCGCACGGTTTCACCTGTCGAAGTTAAAGCTACGAAACGCAGTGAGTTACCCCGCGTTTTTTTATCTAAGGACAATAACGGGAGTAACTCCGGCCAAGCCGCGCGAGGATATGCAATAGGCAGTTGTAGCCCACCTAAAACTAATCGATGCTCCTCTACAATCTCGGCCGAAAGCAACCCCTTAATGTGAGCGAGTTCGGCGGCAAAAACCATACCTATAGACACTGCTTCACCATGGCGAAGTGCGAATTTACTATGAATTTCCAGTGCATGACCAAGAGTATGTCCATAGTTAAGCACTTCTCGCGCAAAACTTTCCTTAAAATCTTGTGATACAACATTGGCCTTAATCGCTATCGCGGCATCTATTAATGTCGCAACGCTTTTGAAATCTGAGCGAAGTTCCAAAACTGTTTTATGGCGTAAGAGATCAATGATTCCATCATCTGCAATAAAACCACATTTAATAACTTCAGCCATCCCGGCACAGAAATCTCGATCCGAAAGCGTGGTAAGCCACGAAAAATCAACTAACACTTTAATCGGTGAATGAAAAGCACCAATTAAATTCTTTCCATACTCACTGTTGATCCCTGTTTTTCCGCCAATGGATGCATCTACCATTCCTGCAACGCTTGTTGGCACTGCCACCCAATCGATACCTCTTAACCAAGAGGCCGCAGCAAATCCGGCAACATCCGTTA
The DNA here is from genome assembly GCA_043745325.1 of Actinomycetes bacterium. Lineage (GTDB taxonomy): Bacteria > Actinomycetota > Actinomycetes > Nanopelagicales > Nanopelagicaceae > Planktophila. Next base: position 6,220 of record JAYTTL010000061.1, on the reverse strand, counting down.
CCGCACCTCCCCCAACTCCAACGATGAGATCCGAACGAGTGAAACCGGCGGCACCCAGCCAGTCCCAAAGCTTTGACATGGTAGCTAGATTTTTACCTGCTTCTGCATCCGGAATGCTGAAATAGAAAATTTCGGTATCAATCTCACCAGTTATTTGCACAGCTTCGGTCATGGCGCTTGAGTGAATTACTGCCATACGAACTCTGCCTGTCGCAATGGCGCATAACTCGTCTCTCCAATTACAGTCCGTAGTGACCGTGTAATTTCGTTCGGAATGTACGGAGATGGTTTTCAACTATATCGCCTCCTTAATTGCTTTTACAATCTCACTAATCCGAAGCGTATCGACCTTGATGGTCACCGTCGCTAATTTTTCATAAATCGGGCGACGTGCTTCATACAACGCTTGCCATTGCGCACGCGGGTTACCAAGTAGCAATGGTCTATCTCGATTAAAACCGACTCGTGGCGCCGCCACGGACAAGGAAACGTCGAGAAAAACAATCGCAGCGCCAGACTCTTCGAGTTCGCGTTGTGCCCGTTCGGGGATCGAAGCTCCACCGCCCAAGGAAAGCACCGAAAGAGGCTCCTTCAACGCCAAAACCAAGGCTTCAAACTCGAATTGTCTAAATACCTCCTCGCCTTGATCCATGAAAATATCAGAAATACTCGTGCCTGTACGCGCTTGAACCAGGAGATCGGTCTCTACAAAATGCAGACGCAAGGATTTAGCAAGCGCCTTTCCTACCGAACTCTTTCCACTCCCAGGTGCTCCAATGAGAACTACTCGCGGCATAGGGGCTTTACTTAACAATTAAGTTTTGCATGTAGCTCTGAAAATTTCGCGTTGTCTCTTCAAGGCTATCTCCACCAAATTTCTCCAGCACTGCCTCGGCTAAAATCAAAGCTACCATCGCCTCGGCGACAACACCTGCTGCCGGAACTGCGCAGACATCAGATCGTTGATTAATTGCTTTTGCGCTCAATCCCGTTGCTACATCAATCGTCTCTAATGCTTTTGGGACAGTGGAGATTGGTTTCATTGCTGCACGTACCCGCAGCACCTCCCCATTTGTCATACCACCTTCAGTACCGCCGGCGCGATTACTGCGACGAATAATTTCTCCATCCTCAGATCGCCCTATCTCATCATGGGCCGCGCTTCCGCGCCGAAGCGCCGTTTCAAAACCATCACCGATTTCCACTCCCTTTATAGCCTGAATCCCCATAAGGGCCCCAGCAAGGCGCGAATCTAAACGACGATCCCAATGTACGTGTGAGCCAAGACCAGGCGGAACATTAAAGGCAAGCACTTCGACAACCCCACCTAAAGTATCTCCCTCCGAGTGGGCGTTTTCAATCTCGGCAATCATCAAAGAACTCGTCTGGGAATCGGCACATCGAACCGGATCATCGTCTATTCGTTCCATGTCCCCTGCCTCAGGCAGGTGGGCATCCATTGGAGTTCGAACTGCACCGATTGAAAGTACGTGACTTAAAATACTTATTCCGAGGCTTTGCTTAAGAAAATTACGGGCAACAGCCCCTAATGCCACACGTGAAGCGGTCTCACGTGCACTGGCACGTTCAAGAATTGCTCGTGCATCATCGAGATTGTACTTCTGCATTCCAACCAAATCTGCATGACCCGGACGTGGGCGCGTAAGAGGCGCGTTTCGAGCCAAACTCGCAATCTCACCTGCGGGAACTGGATCTGGCGACATAATCTTTTCCCACTTAGGCCACTCTGAGTTCGCAATCTGAATGGCAATGGGACCACCTTGAGTCAAACCTAAACGCACTCCTCCCAGAATCGTCACTTTATCGGCCTCAAAGCTCTGACGTGCACCACGTCCAACACCTAGGCGTCTGCGAGCAAGGTGAAAATCAATATCTGCCGTGGTGATTATTACTGAAGCTGGGATGCCTTCGAGAATTGCACTTAATGCCTCGCCATGAGACTCACCAGCTGTTAACCACCGCATCTGCGTATTCTTGCAGATATGTACTGTTCTTGGCGCCTAAATAGAGTGCAGTTCCCATAAATATCGCAAATGCTAAGGGAACGCTGCGAGGAATCCGAAGCTTGATGCCCGACATCAGTGCGATCTGTGCCAACGAGCATACGTACATGCAGCTAAGAAAAACTAACAAATTCGACAATGTATCAACATTGAGTGCAAGAACCGAGAGGAGAATGAGTTTGACATCGCCCATTCCGATTTTCAGAAGAAGATTTCCTGCCATAGCAATCAGACAAGCCCAAGCCACAACGGAGATAGAAAGTACGCCAAAAAATGCACGCTCGACCAAAATGAAATAGGCAAGAAATATAAGATAGATATTTGGAATTCTACGATATCGCCAATCAGTAAAACACATTGGGATTACAAATAGTGCAAGAGCTGCCATAAGTAAATATTAAGTATGTATTATGAGAAAAAATCTCTTATGTGGATAAAGCTAGAGCCCTGACTCCATGGGTGCGCATGAGTTCTGCCATGGCTGGACGGTCAAACTTCTCTCCAGAAAAAATTGACACTTGATCTATCCCCTGATGAATCAGTAAATCCAATCCATCTATAACAGCCGCGCCAGAAGCGCTCCACTGGCGCAATGCCAGAGTGGGCCAAGGCTTATAAAGAACGTCAAAGAAAACGGCCGAAGAATCAGTTGGAAAAGATTGGACGAGGGAGTCAGTAACACCTTCAGGTGTTGTTGAAATAATCAAGTCCGCATATTCAAGTGCGCCAAAGTCTTGCCAATTCACAAATTCTAAATCCGAGATCTCGACGCAATTGGAAATTGCCTCAACTCTAGAAATAGAACGATTCATTACTGTAATTCGATCTGCCACCCCATCACATGCTGCTGCAGCTGCGCGCGCCGTAGCTCCGGCTCCAATTATTAAAACTTCACCACTCGCATCACGTCCATGTGCGGCAAGGGCATGTGTGAAACCGGAAACATCGGTAGAAGTTGCACTCCATTGGCCTTGGATTTGCACAAGGGTATTTGCACTTCGGATTCGTGCAGACAGAGGCGAAACACGCGTCACACATCCCAATACCTCTTCCTTCAAAGGCATCGTCAATGAGAAACCCGTCCAATTTTCATCACATGTTGCCAGAAATGATTCCAATGTGCCACTAGAAATTTCTATAGCGGTGTACTCACTTTCTAATCCCAATTCTTGATATGCCACGGTATGCAGCAATGGACTAAGGGAGTGTGAAATAGGAGATCCTAAAACGGCCGCCTTTATCATTTGAAGGCACCGGCTAATCGATTCTGTTCATACAGGCGCTTCCACCCAAGGAACTCAGCATTGCTTGCGGTAAAGCGGGTGTCCCCTGGTGCCACGGTAATAAAGTAGAGCCAATTGCCTTGACTTGGATTTAACGCTGCGCGCAAAGCATCGGCGCCGGGATTTCCAATGGGAGTAGGCGGTAAACCATAATGTTTGTATGTGTTGTATGGAGAGTTAATGAGAGTCGAAGAGGTACTTAAGAATATTTCGCCACGCACTCTTTTAATGTAATGCACTGTTGAATCCATTTGTAACGGCATTGAAATATTTAGACGATTAAAGATCGTGCGAGCTACCTTTGTAAAGTCAGCCGAATCGCCCTCGGCCTGTACGATTGAGGCGATTGTCAATAACTGCAATGGTGAGTATCGATTTTCAGCCCCCAAAATATCGATTCCGGCCTTCTCACTTCTAAAACGGTTTATCATGGCTTGAACAACTTGAGTTGCAGAAGTACCTTTTGGAAAACTGTATTGAGCTGGAAAAAGTAAGCCTTCAGAGCTCATAAAACCACTAGGAAGAATTACATTGTTGAACGCAGAAACGATTTCATCAGCAGTAAACCCATATTGCCGCATCGAATCTATGATTTCGCTCTTCCAAGCACCTTCAAAAACTTTAATCAGATTAGGAATGCGGGTTGGATCCAATAACTGTTCTAATGCCTGAGTAGCAGAAATCGTAAGTGATAGACGGTGAGCACCTGGAGAAGTCTTTTCAGATCTCTTATCACCTACTGCGGCTCGAAAGTATGCGAGCGAAGATTTGACAACTCCATTAGCAAATAAAAGTTGCGCTATCTCAGAACCCGTACTTCCAACTGGAATCTCGATTGTGACCTCTGCCTCCGTTGAAGAAATCACACGAGTTGGATAGTCAGGGGCGACGGAAACATTATTTCGAAGTGCGTATAAACCGAAGGCCGAGAGTGTCGCAACAAGCATAACAAGAGAGATGACGCGAAGCTTCATTGACGATTTTTTTCAATTGAAAGGGCAAACTCCAAAATGGCAACCGCCGCCGCTTCATCGATTCGGTTCCTGGATGCTTTGGCGTTTAAACCCGATTCGCGTAAACTCCTGCTCGCACTCACAGTTGATAAGCGTTCATCAATTTCAATAATTGGTACCGTAGTTAAAGTCGCTAAAATCGCTATAAATGCGAGAGTTTTTTCACGCGCAAGTCCAGTACTTCCATCCATATTTGAGGGCTTACCCACGTAAATGGTGATTGGCTCAAACTCTTGAAAGATTTTCGCGATGGTGGGCATAAGTTTCTTATCAAGTGACTTCAAAGTCACTAAAGGTGAAGCCAAGATTGCATCTGTGTCAGAGAGGGCGACACCAATTCTTACATCTCCATAATCAAAGGCGATACGACGACCTCTTTGAATAATCATTACTAATCGTGGAGAGCAGAGGTAATTGCTTTCAGCGCCGCATCAACCCTTGAACTATCGACTCCCCCGCCTTGCGCAAAATCATCTTTCCCACCACCTCCACCGCCTAAAACTGTCGAGCCTATTTTAACGAGAGTTCCAGCTTTAACGCCCTGAGCTCGGGCAGCCTCACTAACCGCTACAACCAAAACTGGTTTTGCATCATTGATACTGATGAGTGCAACGACCGAGTTCGCGGCTTTTGCACGAACTTCAAGTGCGATCGTGCGCAAGTCTTCACCGTTTATGCCAGCACTAAGAACGGCAACGGTTGTCGTAATTCCACCTATATTGATAGCGGTTTTTGCTATTTCATCGACTTGAGCAAAGGCTGCCGCTGAACGAATAGCTCCCAACTCCTTTTCAATATCCTTAATTTTAATGAGCAGTTCAGAAATACGTTCAGGGAGTTCTTCCACGCGCGCGCCTTTTATAATCGCGGTTAATGAGTTAAGAAGAATGTGTTCTCGAGCCAAAAATTTATACGCATCGACGCCTACCAGCGCTTCAACTCGACGAACTCCAGCTCCAATTGATGATTCACCGAGTAATTTAACAACACCTAGCTGACCCGATCGCAACACGTGAGTTCCGCCGCAAAGTTCACGCGCCCAATCCCCCACACTTACGACACGAACCAGATCTCCATATTTTTCACCAAAGAGTGCCATGGCACCAATACTTTTTGCTTGTGCTTGTGACATTGTTTGGGCAGTGATTTCTAGATTTTCAAGCAGAAGCGTATTTACTCGCGATTCCACTTCATTAATCGTCGCATCTGAGACCGCCCCTGTCGATGGGAAGTCAAAACGAAAACGACCTGGCGCGTTTTCAGATCCTGCCTGCGTTGCAGTCTCTCCTAATATTTCACGAAATGCTTTGTGCACCATATGCGTCGCCGTGTGGGCTCGAGAAATGGCTTCACGCCTCTCCACATCAATTGAAGCAAGTGCATCAAGACCAATCTCAACTACTCCACTGTGGATTCGCCCGCGATGCACGAAAACTCCAGGCACAGGGGTTTGGACATCATCAATCTCAATCATCGCACCATTAGCCATCGTTATCCTGCCGCCATCGGCCAACTGACCGCCACCCTCTGAATAAAATGGGGTGCGATCTAAAATAATCTCAACTTCATCCCCTGCCTTCGCACTGTGCGATAAAAGACCATCTAGAACAATCCCGGTAACTTTCGCCTCGCTCGTGACCATCGAATAACCGCAGAACTCGCTCGGGCCATTTTTATCGACTATTTCGCGATACACACTGACATCGGCGTGACCACTCTTTTTAGCACGAGAATCAGCACGCGCGCGATCTTTTTGCTCCTTCATTAAACGCATAAAGCCAACTTCATCGACTTCCAAGCCTTCTTCACGTGCCATTTCAACCGTTAAATCAAAGGGAAAACCGTAAGTATCGTGAAGTTTAAATGCTTCAGCCCCCGGTAAAACTGAACTCTTACTCTC
>JAYTTL010000060.1:0-2362 GCA_043745325.1 Actinomycetes bacterium | reverse complement strand
TTAAGACTCTTGGACTTTTAACCATAACTGGTTTGGCAGTATTTGCACTCAATGTTGAGCGCAGCAATAACCCCGACTTAGTAAGTCTTAAGGGAATTCCTTACGTAGTCCCTGTAATTCTGGTCTTATTGGTCATTGGAACTTTTGTTCTTGGTCGAACTGCTTTTGGGCGACATATCTATGCTGTCGGCGGCAACGCCGAGGCAGCACGCCGCGCAGGTATCAACGTTAAGAACGTTCGTATCGCAGCATTCATGATCTGTTCAGCGCTTTCAGCGATCGCGGGAATGATTTTTGCATCACGACAAAACTCAGTCTCACCTACAACGGGAGGAAGTTCAACACTTCTCTACGCAGTAGGAGCAGCCGTTATTGGGGGCACATCTTTATTCGGTGGAAAAGGCAAGATGCGAGATGCCATTCTCGGAGGTTTAGTGGTTGCCGTAATCGATAACGGCATGGGTCTTTTAGGTTATGCAGCGGGAATCAAATTCATTGTTACCGGACTTGTCCTGCTGATTTCAGCAGGTGTCGATGCAATCTCTCGCAGAGGTGCGAGCGACTAGCTTTCTGAACTAGTTGCTCGAGATGCCCATAAGGTGGTCAAGGGCTAATTGATCTATCGCTTCATAGCCATACCCGCGCGAACCTGCATCTTCGACATCAAATGAGTCTTTAGCAAGATCTCTCCATGTTTCAGTTGCGGCCAATGTTGGCTCGGCAAGACCCGGAATATTTGATTCGACCATCGCTTCCATAACCCGTGGATCCGCGCGAAAAGCAATGGCGCGCTCCTTGAGAGCTAAATAGGTGCGCATATTTGCCGTTGCAGATTCCCACACACCTTTATCGCTCTCGGTGCGAGCTGGCTTGTAATCAAAGTGTTTTGGTCCGTCATACTTATAGCGCTCGAGTAAATCGACGAGGAAAAACGCAGATTTTAAATCGCCATGGCCAAAGACTAAATCTTGGTCAAACTTTGGACCGTGCTGGCCATTGAGATCGATGTGAAATAACTTCTTTTGCCACAGAGCTTGCGCAATCCCATGGACAAAGTTAAGTCCAGCCATCTGCTCATGGCCCACCTCAGGATTTAATCCAACGAGTTCTGGTCGATCTAGTGTGTAAATAAAAGCTAATGCATGGCCAATCGTTGGCAAGAAAATATCACCGCGCGGTTCATTTGGTTTTGGTTCGATTGCAAATTTAATATCATATCCATTATCAGTGACGAACTCACCTAAAGTATTAAACGCCTCCCGAAAGCGATCAAGGGCAACATAGGCGTCTTTTGCGCCATCGGATTCGGCGCCTTCGCGACCACCCCAACAGACATATGTTGTGGCTCCGAGTTCAACGGCGAGTTCGATATTTTTCATTACTTTGCGGATTGCAAAACGGCGAATGTCCTTATCATTTGAGGTGAACGCACCATCTTTAAAAACCGGATGGGTAAATAAATTTGTTGTTGCCATGGGCACTTTCATGCCCGTATCAACTAGCGCTTTTTTGAAGCGATCGATATGAGTACGGCGTGCACCCTCATCGCTGCCAAAAGGAATCAGATCATCATCGTGAAATGTCACACCGTATGCCCCACGTGCCGCGAGTTCGTTAACAGTTCGCACAGGATCTAGGGCACCACGCGTTGCATCGCCAAAAGGATCACGCGCCTGCCAACCGACGGTCCAAAGACCGAAAGTGAACTTATCTGCAGGTGTTGGAGTTAGTGACATGGCTTCATGCCTTTCTTATCGAGGGTTACATCAATGGCAGTGGCTGGGCCGTTTTGATACATCCCTAACTTACCTCTAATCTTGGAGCCTATCCATTTCTGCGAGATCCCTGCGCCGAAGTGAGTTAGCGGGAGTGGTGAAATGGCAGACACGCAGGTCTTAGGAACCTGTGTCTTCGGACGTGAGGGTTCAAGTCCCTTCTCCCGCACAATTGTGCAACTGACGGACATCTTTAACATCGGTGTCTTGGTTGGTTGAGTTGGTTTTCTCTTTTAGCCTTTTGTAGGGAGTTTGCCCTGCGAGCCCTCCATGAGGGCGATGGTAGTTGTAGTAATCCTCCCATTCTTGAAGTTTGTCATTAAATAGATTCGTGTCATCGATGATCACGCCGTCGAGCAACCGGTAGAACTCCTCGGCGTCGATGCGGTGGCTTCGTTCCACCTTGCCATTGAGTCTGGGAGTGCGCGGGCGGATGTAGTGATGTTCAACGCCTTGGTCGAGCAGATGCAGATGGAATGCAGATTGGAACTCGGATCCGTTATCGGTCTGCACTTTTTCAATTGTGAATGGCATCCTTGAGGCCGTGTAGTCATAGAACCCAATTGCAGTTTTCATATCGCAATTGG
>JAYTTL010000059.1:0-2367 GCA_043745325.1 Actinomycetes bacterium | reverse complement strand
GATTGTTTGCGAGTCTGAATTTTCTTGTCCATATTCTTTCCAGGGATTCTTTCCAGAGGTGTTGAGTGTCAAAATGAGCTTTGATCCGTACCGAAAATGGCTTGGAATTCCAAGTAACCGTCTCCCTCCAAACTACTATGACCTTTTGGGGATTACAGCAGGAGAGAAGGACTCCGACGTGATTCGTTCGGCGATTAATCAACGTCGGATGTATATCCTTTCGAAGAAAGGCGAAGGTCAGGACGGACACGTCAAAGTCATCCTCAGATTGATCGAAGAAGCTACTTCGACTTTGCTCGTTCCCGAGTTCAAGCATGGCTATGACCGTCAACTCGGACTCCACCTCAAAAAGAAAGGCTCCCGCCGATCTTATGTTCTCCCATCGTGGATGGAGTCTCAGGTTGTCCGAATCTATGGGGAAGGGAGCGGTATTGTAGGAGACCTGTTCGGAATTGTTTCAATTCTACTTGCAGCGTTTGGCTTGATGGCTTGGTGGAGCTTTCGACTGCAAAACGGAACCATCGACGAAACGCAAGTCCAGGCACCAGAACCGATGGCAATGGAACAGGCTACTGAACAAGTTGCTCCGCAGATTGCCGATAAGCCCGCCCCGCCTCCGGTTGCATTTTCTTCGGCAATTGCGGCGGGTGAAACTGATGTCGTTTCCTTTACTGCGATTACCATCAGTATTGATGAAAAAGGAAATGGCAAGTTTACAGCAGATACTCGTCCAGTTGGAGAGGCTCATAAGTTTAACGAACCTTTGGGGCAACCGGTTACAATCAAAGCGATGGAACCAGCATCAGCCTATAAACTTGAAGATGGTCGGTTACATCTTCGGTACGATTTTTCAAAGATTAGAACACTGGATGGATTGAAATCGGTATGGCCTGGAGCTTTTCAAAAAGACTATGAAAAACAATTCGAAACACTGAGTATTGATAGTGATGCCGAGGCGTTGGTATTAAACCCGTTAGCATCCGGGAATTCAACATTCAATCTTCCGAGGGCTTCTAACGGTATATTTGACCTCCGAATATTACTTTCTGGCATGTCAGAAAAATATCTTGCTGTTCAATTGAATTCTGGAATGGAAAAACTTCTACTTGGGATTCATGGAATTGATTCATTAAAAGAGGATCCGGCAACAGTTACTCTCACCTACCGAGGGGGTGAAAATGCACAATACAAAAACTTGGTTAAATTCACGCAAGCGAATAATGAGAAGAAGGACCAAGACTTTCGAGTCAATGCGAATTTTCAGAAGGAAATGGTAACTGCAACGATTGCTTATTGGGGAAACCTACCGATTGCTCTTCCAATGATCGATGTCGTCGCCAACTACCCACCGCCTTTTGGAATAAAGCTTTCTCAAAAAGGTTCGAAGGTTATCGCCGAACAGATCATCTCTGAAAGTGGGGCGGAAAAGGCTGGTCTTAAGCCAGGAGATGTTTTGATAAGTATAAACGGAAAGGTGGTAAAAGATGTTGCAACTTCGATGAGTCTTCTTGCAAAGTATTCTTTTGATCAGGTTGCCGAGTTGGAGGTTGAACGGTTCGGCAAGAAGCAATCTTTCCAAGTAAACCATCAGTAAAGGTACAGTAGATCGGATTTGCGGATAAGTTAATCAATACAGCTAAAAGCTTGTCAACCAAGCTGTTTTTTACGTTACTGGTATGCAACCTCCTCCTATATCGTAAGCGCCCATCATGACCGGGGTTAGATTTCGGTGGCGCGGGGTTGATTTGCGGGGTAGTTTTTGCTTGTGGCAACGTCGCCACCTTTCCAAAGACCAACCTAACTCGCGAGGCCATCGTGACCCGATCTTCAGACCCAGTCAAAGCCGCTACTTGGAAACAGCACTTCGATCGTTTTCAACTCAGCGGGCTCTCCGTTCAACGATTCTGTAATGCGAACAAGCTCTCGGTCCATTCGTTTCAGTACTCGACACGAGCGCGCAGCAGCGACACAGAGGTCTCTTCTTTGCCGATGGTCTCCATTCAATTCGGCCCTAACGTCGAGATCCGTATACCCACTGACCAGCTCGACACGATCAATTCGGTACTGCTCTTCTGCTCGAGCGCACAGTCCGACTCAAGTTCGTTTCGATCCGTTCTCGTTCGTGACTGAGGATCGCTCGTATGATGTCACTCAATGGTCTATGGATGTTCTCAAAGGCGATACGTTCTTGTTTCTCAGCAAGCGACGTGATCGTGTCAACGCCATGTGGTGGGATATAGATGGGCTCGCGATTTTCATAAAACGTTTGGAAATCGGGACGTATCAGAGGCCGTTTGTAAGCACCGATGGATGCTATGCGATCATCGATCGAACGCAGCTACAAGCGCCACCGAAACCCAAGAAGCC
>JAYTTL010000058.1:0-2377 GCA_043745325.1 Actinomycetes bacterium | reverse complement strand
GACAAGATTCTATTCCGCTGTATAAAGAGTTATGGCGGATGTTGAACTCTTATGAATGGATGTGGCCGGCACTCGCCGGATTCTTCTTGATGATAGTGGCAGGTGTCACCTCGTATAAAAAAGCCCGAGCCAAGATGAGTTATGAAAAATGGTGGCTCGTTCACGTGTATACATACGTCGCCGTTGCCGCATCGTTTATGCATCAAGTTCTCAATGGTCAGATGTTTATTGGTCATCCACTTAACCGTGCTTACTGGACTGCCCTTTATCTCATGATGGCATTTTCGATTGTCTACTGGCGCTTTGGTACCCCTTTAGTACGATCAATGAAAGTAAATTTAAAGGTTGAAAAAGTTATCGTTGAAGGCCCCGGTGTTGTCTCGGTCATTATGAAGGGTCGCAAATTACACACACTCGGTGCCCAAGGTGGACAGTTCTTTGGTTGGCGTTTTTTCACCCGCGGGCATTTCTTGATGTCTCACCCTTACTCGCTTTCAGCCGCACCTACCGAACACTTAATGCGCATCACTGTGAAGGATTTGGGTGACCACTCGCGATCGCTTGCACTTATTAAACCCGGCGTTCGCGTTTTTGTAGAAGGTCCATATGGGGCATTTACGGCAGGACGCTCGACGCGCCCACATGTCGTTTTAGTTGGAGGAGGAGTTGGGATTACTCCGATTCGAGCATTGATGGATGAACTCAATGGCGGAGTCCAGATAGATTTAATTTATCGAGCATCAACGCTAGAGGATTTGGTTCTGCGCAATGAGCTGGATTACTTGGCCTTTAATAGTGGTGGTTCAATTCGTATTCACTATTTAGTGGGCTCACGTAAAAACCATCCGATGGATGCGAAATCTTTACAAAAACTAGTGCCACAGTTTGCCGATTCTGACATCTATATCTGCGGCCCAGAGGCGTTAGTGAGCGCCGTTCGCAACGCCGCAACAGACGCGGGAGTTCCAAAGAATAGATTCCATGATGAATCGTTTTCATATGCGTGAGCATCAATTAGATTTTCATCGGCTAGCACAGCCATGAAGCGAGCCTTATTAATCGCAGGTGGCACTTTAGGTGGCCTTGGTGCGGTCATGGCAATCACGCCGCCACAGTTGAACTCATCAAGTAACGTGGCAATAAGCGGGGTAGTAACAACGAGTCCTTCGCCGTCGGTGACAAGTGGTGCTCAAGCAATACCTTTACATAGTGCGACCAAATCCGCTGTGAGTAAGAGAGTTGCACCGACTCCCGTTGCGCGTACGGGCGCAGTGGCAGTGAGTGGAACATTTGTTGGGCCTGCGATCTTTGTAAATTACGGAACTGTTCAAGTTCAAATTACGGTCAAAGATGGTCACATCATGGATGCAACTGCGTTGCAAGCGCCAACAGGGCGAAATAGTCGTTATACCAATATGGCGCTGCCCAAATTAAAAAAGCAAACGTTGGCGGCACAAAGTGCACATATCCAAGGTGCTTCAGGTGCCTCGTACACGTCGTATGGTTGGTCTACATCTCTGCAAGGCGCCCTTTCTAAAGCTGGGCTGTAAAGCAGTCGGTAGACTTGGGTAATGAACCACGTAAGGGCGCAGTTTCCGGTCTGGGGAACGGTGGTGGATGTGGATTGTTCATCCAAGCTCGCACGTCAAAGCGATTTAAATGATGGCGTGCAAAAAGTAATTGAGTTTTGCACAAAAGTCGATGAGGATTTTTCAACGTACATCGATAGCTCGTGGGTATCTCGATTACGCCGCGGTAAAACCACAATCGATCTCTGTCCGGATTATGTGCGAGAAGTTTGGGATTTATGTGCCAGGGCTAATTATTTAAGTGACGGTGCTTTTGATCCTTGGAAAGTTGCAGATGGTTTTGATCCATCTGGTTTAGTAAAAGGGTGGGCCGCCGATATCTGCGCCGATATGTTGACGGCCGCTGGGGCAGAGCATGTGCAGGTAAATGCCGCTGGAGATTTAGCTCTTCGAGGCGGCTATTTTGACCCTGATGCGCGTGAAATCAAACCTTGGAAAATCGGTGTGGTCAATCCTGATAATCGGGCCGAGGTTCTAAAGATTTTTGAAATCACGAACGGTGCGATTGCCACTTCAGGAAGCTATGAACGTGGGGCGCACATCACTGATCCCTACACGGGAATGATTGCAATCGGGGCAAAGTCTGCGACCATCGTTGGCGAAAAAGGCTGGCTATGCGACGCGCTGGCAACGGCCGTGATGGTCGCGGGCACAGAGGCCGCCAAATGGTTTGGTCAGGACGAGCTTGCGGGTTATCAGGTATGGGCTATAGATCGTTACGAAGAAACTTCATGGAGCAATTAGGGCGTGCGAGATATAAAATCATCTCCATGAGAAAGCGCATTGCC
>JAYTTL010000057.1:0-2386 GCA_043745325.1 Actinomycetes bacterium | reverse complement strand
TCAACTGCTGAAGGAGATGGCGCACAACGCTCGACGGCAGGTCGAGGAGTCATTCACTTGGGATGTTGTAGTGAGAAGGACGGAACATGCCTACGCCGTCGCCGCTTTGGAATCGATCATTTGGGCTATGTTGGAAATACTCATGGCAAGGCCAACAAACATTCCTAATAATTCCCAGCGTAGTGATTCCAACGCACCAAGAACGACATAGAACCCTACAAATGAGCAGAGCGTTGCAATCGCAAAACTTCGAAGTCGTTGGTTTTGAGTTGTCTTGATAACCCGCCAAATTCGTCGAAAGATATATCCGAAAATAGTCAGTAAAATCATTAACGCAGGAATCCCCGCGGAAAAAGCGACGTCGAGGTAAATCGAATGCGGTCCGGTAAGGCCCTTACCAATAGCCCAATCCGGGTTATGGTCGGCGAGTCGGTCATTCTCCCGATGGAAGACTTGGGATCCGAACCCGTGGCCGAAAAGCGGACGGTCCTTAATCATGTCGATAGATGCCCGCCACGCTCCATCCCAGCGTTTACCCGTGTCGGCTTGGTTAAGCTTGGCGAAGGTGTAGTCGGATGAAAAAGCAGCCGCGCCCAACGCAAGGACAAGCATTACGCCAACAATAACGATCACTTTTTTAGTCCGAAAGAAAAATGCCCATAACGCAATCATCGCAATAGACGCGAGCCATGCTCCGCGAAATCCAGAAAAAGCGACTAATATAAGTTGAGTCGACACAAGAGTGATCCAGGCAGCCTGTTTCCAATGTCTAGACTGTTGTATCAGCATCCAGAGAAACGGAAAATAGAAAACATAGCGGAAACCATAATACCGATAGGAGGTTGGCGCATTCACCAAGGCATTCGCAATGGGGCTGTCAATAATATCCGCAATACAATAGAAAGTAATACAAAGCGACGCGAACCCCAACGCCAACCCAACCTGCTTTACCCGATCCACGCTATTGACGGCAAGCGAAATCGCGACCGCGAACAACGCAGCCTGGATTAAGCCTTTGCGAAAATGTTCTAGGCTTTGCAGTTGATATTCCGGGTCAACTTGGAGTATCGCGACAGCATTGATCGCGACCAACGCGACTAACCAGGCCAGTGTGCGATCCGTAAGCTTGCTTCGAATTTCGTTCGGGTTCAACCATAACAAGATCAAGATACAGATGATCGCCAGGCCGTACCCAGTGTATTTCACACCTATGGCTCGATTGTTGTATGTCGCAAAGAAAAGCAAGAATACTGCGAGATAAAGCAGCCGATTTGTCCACGTCTCAACAGATTGCCAATTGATAATCTTCAAGTCTCTAGGTTTCTCGTATTTTATTGTTTGGCGTTCATGCCAGGTAATCTCGGATATTCCTGCGATATTCTGAAGTCTATGCCCGCCGTTGTTCTGACTTGAATGACCGAAAGGCTAAATGCATCTGGCATCGGAAATCGTGGACGCCTTAACTTAGAAGACTGATGCAAAACAAAACGAGCAGGCTTGGGTTCGCCCAAGGAGCGTCGGTGTACGCGTAGTAAAATAAGCGCCGCATGACGACAATCGGTTCGCGCGGAAGTTTTGCATCAATCTACTGGGGCAGCGCCAACAAATCTCCATTCAGCGGTCGATCCCACTGAACGGGTGCTAGAAGACTTGAGCCGAATAGTGACACATAGAGAACACGGTAACCCTGTTCTCGGAAAAATGTCTTGAGTGAATCTTTCTTAAGCTGCGCCTCTGAAGTCGACTTGAATAATTTGTCGTTATGCTCGAGAACAATGACCGGCCGAAAACGGCGTATTGTCCTTTCCCCTCCTCTAAGAACCTCGGGTTCGAATCCTTGGACATCGATCTTCATCACGGAGACTGGCCGGATGGAATTCTCGTATATCTCATCGATTTGCCTGACTTGTACGTTTTGTGAGATGTCATTCCTGACACCATCCATGTCCGCTCCGAGACTAGAAACACCTTGGTTAAAATCCTCTGGAGATGCCGTGTACAGCATGGTGCTCCCAGAGAAGTTGGATAGCGCGAAGGGAAATATTTCTAGGTTAGGTGGATTGTGGTTCAAGTCGATGTTTCTTTGCAGTCGCGCATAGATTGATTGATGGGGTTCGAACGCATGCACCGACATCCCGGGATACTGTTTAGCCGCAACGATGGAGAAGAACCCGATATTTGCGCCAACGTCGAGGAAGACAATTTCATCTCGGAAATAATCGAATAACAAGTCAGAAATTTGAGGCTGATATCCCTTGTCCTTAATGATGTCACGTTCGACTTTTGATTTAGGGTCACAGTAGAAAAATACGGGGGGAGAAAACTGGTTACAACGAATCACGGCTTCGGAAGAGCTAAACTGCTGCTGGTCTGCTTCTTGAGCATA
>JAYTTL010000056.1:0-2391 GCA_043745325.1 Actinomycetes bacterium | reverse complement strand
TTTCAGGGATTAATACTCTCTGTGATTCTAAAATCGTTGGTAGCCATGCGACTAATTCTTTTGATCCAATTAGTGGTAGCACATCAAATTCACCGGTTGCACCAAGCCGATCGATTGCCCAATTTCTGATTGCACTGCGAAGCTCTGGGGTGCCGGCAGTTAATGGATAGCTTGGTGAATTTGAGGCATCACGAAAGACTTGTTGAATAAATTCAGGAGTTGGATCAACCGGCGTGCCTTGTGATAAGTCAATGATCCCATCAGGGTGTGCGCGAGCAAGATCTCCGAAAGGTGCAAGCGCATCCCAAGGAAAATCTGGGAGTTGTTGGCGCAACGAGAATTACTCGCTCTTTACGGGGATGGCGGCTATTAATTCATGATCAGTATTCGTCGGTCCCATCTTGGCCGCCCCGCCTGGTGATCCAATTTCAATGAAGAACTCAGTATTTATTTTCAAAGAGTCCTTCCACTGTGGAGGGACATCGTCTTCGTAATAGATAGCCTCTACTGGACAGACAGGCTCACAGGCGCCACAGTCGACACATTCATCGGGCTGGATATACAACATACGAGAGCCTTCATAAATACAGTCCACCGGACATTCCGCGATGCAGGATTTATCTTTTACATCGACACATGGCTCGGCAATTATGTACGTCACGTTGCTTCCTCCAAATTGTATGTAGCTGACTGGGCTGATTGTAATAGAAATACCCGACTGCGCGCGATATTGAAATTGTGATTAACTTTACGCTATGGCGAGTGAGTTAGAGCGTGCCTTTAAAGCCCTCCTTGGAAAGCGCGTCACCATTCGATTACACGATCCAGAGGGTGGCTTTCGTGACATTGTGGGGGTATTAGAGAGCACGCACTCACTTCGTAACCGCCATGGGCGCTTAATAGAGTTCTCTCATAGTCAGATTTTCATCTGGCGAGAAGTCATTGTCAAGCTTTAGCCGATTGGATTCAAGGAGATCGTAGTTTTAAGCAGGAATTAATACAGCGAAAACTAAAACGAAGAAACCAAAATTAATAAGTGAGGATCCAATTGCACTGCCTTGAATAAGATATTCATCACTTATTCCAGGAAAGCCTGCACGTAATACAACTGCAATCCAAGCAAGGCTGGCAATTATTCTCAGCACACGACCACCCCAGATTCGTCCAACACTCCAAATGCCAAACCCGGTTGCGAGAAAACAAAATAGTAATCCATAAGGAGGCAATGAGGCGTGCAAGAAGACAGAACCAAGGCCAAGTGCACCACCAAAAAATACGGCATAAAGATAAAGCATTAAAGAGTTATCCCTGAAGTTAAATCCGTCTCTCTTCCATCGATGTCAAAAGGCATAGATTTTTCACCGCGGATAAGGGTGTAGTACTCATGTCCCCATATTTGTAAGCCTAAATTATTAGAAAGCGCAAAGAATGGTCCATCCAAAGCAATCTGTGTTTCGTGAGCTTTCATCGCGGCCATTTTTGCTTCAACAAATTCATTACCGTCTATCAATGTAGTTACAAATGAGTCATCCTTTGCAAAAGGAATGTCATTGACATCGTCGGTACCAAAGAAATCTGAACCAATCGCCTTCATCGCATCAATTCCTGCCGAAATGACTGACTTTGGTATCGTGTTCCAATAAATTTTTTGTATTTGCCATTCTGATAGTTCACTCGCCCGCATTGCCACTAAATGAGTTTTGATGTGATCGGGGTGGCCGTACCCGCCTATTTCATCATAAGTAATCATTACATGTGGTTTTACTTCTTCGATTATCGTAACTAACAAGTGTGCAGCAGAATCTAGATCGGCCTGCCAAAAAACATCAGGGCGATCATTGGTTGGACTATCCATCATTCCACTGTCGCGATAATTACCCAGAAAGCGATGATCCTTTACGCCTAAGGCCAGCATGGCTTCCCTAAGTTCAATTTCGCGATGAGTCCCGAGCAAGTCTTGCTGCGTGCTTGCCAAATGAGAGAGGCCGGGCACAAGAACTTCTCCCTCTTCACCGCGTGTGCAGGTGATGAGCGTGACTTGAGCACCACCTGCGGCATACAGCGCCATCGTCGCGCCATTATTAATCGTTTCGTCATCAGGGTGTGCATGGACTAAAAGAATTCGATATCCATTATAAGAACTTCTCATCAATACACCTCGCATGTTGAATCGATTTGTTTGGCCCAAGCAATAGATCCTCCACGAACATTTAATGCATTGTCAAAACCCGCCGCTTTTAAGAGGTCAAGTGAGGTTGCTGAACGCTTGCCTGAGCGACACACAAGAAAAATCGGCTTATCTTTGGGCAAAGTTTTCACAATGTTCGCATCGGAAAAGTTGCCTAAAGGAAGTGAAATTGAACCAGGAATGTGTCCAGTTTCAAACTCGTG
>JAYTTL010000055.1:0-2398 GCA_043745325.1 Actinomycetes bacterium | reverse complement strand
CAGATGTACCAATTGTCATCTCGCTTTTAAATGCATTTACAGGTTTAACAGTTGCGGCAAGTGGTTATGTCCTTGACTCAGTTCTTTTAATCATTGCAGGAACTCTTGTTGGAGCTTCAGGAACAATTTTGACGCGTTTGATGGCCGAGGCAATGGGTCGTTCATTATTTGGAACTTTATTCGGCGCCTTTACTGCTAAACCACAAGCCGCATCTGATTCCGCCGAAGTGCGTCCAGTTCGTTCGGGCTCACCTGAAGACGTTGCAATCCTGCTTAACTATGCGCGCCGAGTTGTTATCGTGCCGGGCTTTGGTTTAGCTGTTGCTCAAGCACAACATACGGTGCGCGAGTTAGCTGATTTAATGATTGCTAAGGGAATCGATGTCGCATATGGCATTCACCCAGTTGCCGGTCGCATGCCCGGACACATGAATGTTTTACTCGCCGAAGCAAATGTTCCTTACGACCAATTAGAAGAGATGGATGAGATTAATCCAACCTTTAGTCAAACCGATGTAGCAATCGTTATTGGCGCAAACGACGTTGTTAATCCGGCGGCCGAAAATACACCGGGCTGTCCAATTTATGGAATGCCAATTCTCAAAGTTGCCAATGCCGCTAACGTCATCTTCTTAAAGCGATCGATGCGACCGGGTTTTGCTGGAATCGAAAATGAACTTTTGTATGATCCAAAGACAATGCTCTTGTTTGGTGATGCAAAGGCTTCGCTCACCAAGGTCGTTTCGGCGCTTAAGGCGCTTTAAGCATCGTAAGTAAAGGCCAGCAAAGATTCGGCTACGTCGACTGAAAAGATAACTACACAGTCTTCTTAGGCTGATCTTTCATCAACTTCGACAGCCTTGGGGTTGACTATCCGTGTCCAACAAGAGCCAACGTCCAGTTGCGGTTGGTTGAAAGTTCAACTATTATTGGAGTCACATAAGGAGGTCCAGATGCCTGCTGTAAGCGTTGCCGATATCACCGTTTTGCCCCGCGTGAGTGAGGTTGCGGGCGCTCGAGCGCGAACCATAAGGAGCGTTACGACTGCGCCATCGGGCTACGAAGGTGAAGGCTTTCCAGTTCGACGCACCTTTGCGGGAATTGATATGGCCGAACTCGACCCGTTCATCATGATGGATCAAATGGGCGAAGTTGAATACGCACCTGGTGAGCCAAAGGGAACCCCATGGCATCCTCATCGCGGTTTTGAAACCGTGACCTACATAATCGATGGAATCTTTGACCATCAAGATAACAATGGTGGCGGTGGAAGAATTTCAAATGGTGATACCCAATGGATGACTGCGGGTGCTGGAATTTTGCATATTGAAACGCCACCAGAAAGTTTAGTTATGAGCGGCGGTTTGTTTCACGGTTTTCAACTATGGGTCAACTTACCAGCTGCAAAGAAATGGTCGGCTCCGGCCTATCAAGATGTTCGAGCTAAAGATGTTGCGCTTTTATCATCACACGATGGCGGTGCATTAATCCGTGTAATTGCCGGTGAAGTCGATGGCCATGAAGGTCCAGGAACAACTCAGACACCAATTACTTTAATCCACGCGACGTTGGCTGCCGGCGCCGAGCTTCGTCTGCCTTGGCGTAAGGATTACAACGCCCTCGTCTATGTTGCTGCAGGAGTTGGCTATGTTGGTGACGAGCATCGTCCCGTGCAGACTGGACAGTCCACCGTCTTTGGAGATGGCGACACTATCGTTGTGCGCGCCGCTGATGCGCAAGAAAGCCGTTCTCCTGAGATGGAGCTGTTCATCTTAGGCGGAGCTCCCATAAAAGAACCCGTTGCTTGGATGGGTCCATTTGTTATGAACACCAAACGCGAAGTACTACAGGCATTTGAAGATTTCCAAAAAGGCTTACTCGGTTCGATTCCAGCGATTCATAAAGATGGAGAGTCAAAGCTTCGAAATCCAAGTGGAGAAGGTGTCACATTGCCTGTGAAACCAAGTGGGCAAGGTGTCACATCAGGCTCAACTTCTGCACACGACCAAGAAATGAAAAGTGAGGCCGATGTACTTGGGGTTCATGGAGCACCTACCGAGATTCAAGAAGGCTAGGTCGAGGCACCATTAATAAGAGTTTGAAGCTTCACGCCTGCGTCATCAATACTAAAAGAAGTAATTCCATAATGCTCCCATGCAGTGGTCAACGTTTTACCTCGCATATTCATTCGTAACCTTGTTGATGTGCGCAAGATAAACCCAAAATCTACTCAAAAAAACTCTGTGAAAAACCTCGTACGATAAAAACAGATTTCTTGCTTCAACTGCCTGTTAATAACTTTTAGGTAATGTCAGGGGTGCAGTGAAGAGTTCTACCTATGACAAAGGCAGCGATTCATCTCGTTAATTCAGAGAGATTTGGTAAAGAGAGTTTTCAA
>JAYTTL010000054.1:0-2418 GCA_043745325.1 Actinomycetes bacterium | reverse complement strand
AAGATGACATTCTCGAAGGAATGACCGCTGTAGTCACTGTGCGAATGTCAGAGCCACAGTTTGAAGGCCAGACTAAAGAAGTCCTAGGAACTGCCGCGGCAACTCGAATCGTGGCCGCAGTCGTTGCCGATAAAATGAAGGAGTACTTCAACACCACAAAGCGCATCGATAAAGCTAATGGTCGTTTAGTTCTTGAAAAGATTGCTTCAGCATCACGAACGAGAATCAGCGCACGTGCCCATAAAGATTTACAGCGCCGCAAAAATGCTCTTGAATCCTCATCCCTTCCAACAAAACTTTCTGATTGTCGCTCAGAGGATGTAACACGCACGGAACTATTTATCGTAGAAGGTGATTCGGCCCTTGGAACAACAAAGGCTGCGCGCAACAGCGAGTTCCAAGCAATTTTGCCGATTCGTGGAAAGATTCTTAACGTCCAGAAGGCATCACTTTCGCAAATGCTAGAAGATAAAGAGTGCGGATCAATTATTCAAGTAATCGGTGCTGGCTCTGGAAAGTCTTTTGAACTTGATGAAGCACGTTACGGACGCGTCATTTTGATGTCCGATGCCGATGTAGATGGCGCACATATTCGCTGTTTATTACTTACTTTAATGTATCGATATATGCGCCCTCTCATTGACGCCGGCCGCGTATTTGCCGCAATTCCTCCACTACATCGAATCGAAGTCATGGGTGGAGGCGGTAAAAAAGGTGAGTACATCTATACCTACAGCGATGATGAGATGAAGAAAATAACGGCCAATTTAATCAAGCAAGGTAAGAAGTGGAAAGAGCCTATCCAGCGCTACAAAGGTCTAGGCGAAATGGATGCCGACCAACTGCGCGAGACAACTATGAATCCCGATGCCCGTACTTTGCGCCGAATAACCGTCTCGGATGCCGCTGCTGCCGAGGCTATGTTTGAACTATTGATGGGCAGTGATGTTGCCCCTCGCAAAGAGTTCATTGCTACCGCTGAAATTGATCGCGATCACATAGACGCCTAAAGCCTTAGTCGATTGAGACCAAGTCGAAGTACTCGTCCTTCCAGAGATCCTCATCGCCATCGGGCAGCAAGATAACCCGCTCTGGCTTTAAGGATTGGACTGCACCTTCATCGTGGCTGACCATAATGACTGCGCCTTGATACTCACTTAATGCGCCAAGAATTTCGGCACGGGAGGCTGGATCTAAGTTATTTGTCGGCTCATCAAGGAGTAAAACATTTGCTGCCGAAACTACAAGGACTGCCAGAGCAAGACGTGTTCGTTCACCTCCTGATAAAACCTTTACGGGTTTATGAACATCATCGCCAATAAATAGGAATGAGCCGAGAGTGTTGCGTGCCTCGGGCTCGCGCAGATCTGGCGTTGCCGACATCATGTTTTCAAGCACGGTGCGTTCAAAATCAAGTGATTCATGCTCTTGGGCGTAATAACCAATTTTTAAGCCATGGCCATGTTCGACGGTGCCTGTATCAGACTCTAACTCTCCGGCTAAAATGCGGAGCAACGTTGTCTTACCCGCGCCATTAAGTCCAAGGATGACAACGCGAGAACCTTTATCGATGACACAAGAAACATCGGTGAAGATTTCCAACGAGCCATAAGATTTTGAAAGCTCTTCACCTGATAATGGTGTTTTACCGCATGGCGCAGGCGTTGGAAAGCGCAGGCGCGCAACCTTGTCACTAACGCGTACATCTTCAAGACTTGAGCGAAGTTTTTCAGCTCGTCGCAACATGCCTTGTGCAGCTGTGGCCTTGGATGCCTTGGCGCGCATCTTTTCACCTTGCTTCTGTAAAATCTCAGCACGTTTTTCAGCGTTAGCACGCTCTTTCTTTCGGCGATGTTCATCTTGTTCGCGTTGTAATAAATATGCTTTCCAACCTAAGTTATAAACATCGATGACGTTACGGTTGGCATCTAGG
Organism: Actinomycetes bacterium; assembly: GCA_043745325.1. Lineage (GTDB taxonomy): Bacteria > Actinomycetota > Actinomycetes > Nanopelagicales > Nanopelagicaceae > Planktophila. The sequence continues at coordinate 485 of JAYTTL010000054.1, read as the reverse complement.
TAAAAGACTTTATTGACGACGGTTTCAATTAAATGAACATCGTGAGAGATAATCACGAGTCCGCCCGAATATTTAGAGAGAAACTCTCGTAACCAAATAACCGAGTCGGCATCTAAGTGGTTAGTTGGCTCATCGAGCAACAATGTTTCGGCGCCGCTAAATAAAATACGGGCAAGTTCAATTCGTCGACGTTGACCACCAGAAAGTGTTGAAAGCTCATGGGCAAAGACGGCCTCAGTAACTCCTAGAGAGGTTGCGATAGCCTCGGCTTCAGCGGTGGCGGCATATCCTCCTGCGGCGCTGAATTCATGTTCAACGCGGGTGTATCTATCCATCGCTTTTTCAAGGGCTTCGCCTTCGGTGGTAGACATTTCCTCTTCAACTTGGCGCATTCGATGTGAAATTTGATCTAGATTTCTAGCCGACAATATGCGTTCAATAACCGAGCCTGGTTCATCGCCTGTGCGCGGATCCTGCGGTAGATA
>JAYTTL010000053.1:0-2429 GCA_043745325.1 Actinomycetes bacterium | reverse complement strand
TTTTTTTGGAGAGTAGACTTATGATCCTGAACCGGAATTTAATCTTCGATTTGACCATAGGCGATAAGCTAAGAGTTCCTCAGTCAGGCGATAGCGATGTCGTGATTCCTCCTTCGCTGAATCTGGTCGCACTCACTGCCAGGCCTCATGCGCTCACCACAGTCCTGCCCACGGCAGCGATGGATGACTCGTTTCAAACCGAAACTTTTGTCGCTCGCGTCAATCAGATTTCATTATTGACGCAGATCATCATCCTTCAGCCGGGACTTTGGGAATTGGCACTGTATCTAGCCTGTTATTTTGACTACAATCCAGTCACGCCGTTGACGTTTTCATCAGCGGTGAGGATCGAAGTCCAAAGCATCTTTGGAAGCTCCATGATTATGGCCAGGATGCCGGCCATCGGGTCGTTCACTGATCGGCACCAGTTGCGATATTTATTTACCCAACAAACAACGATCAGTTTACGCGTCCCGGCAACGGGACTCACAGATGATCTCGCGGCAGCGATTGCAGTTAATGCGGTGAGAGTTTTGTGAGGTGAGGAGCGACGACAGTACGCGTGTAAAAACAGGTTCCGCAGACAAATTTTAGTATACCTCGGTCGATGTACATGACCGTCAGATCAAGTGTCGGAGCGAAGATAAACACCTGACCACCCACCATTCCGGCAGGACGTATCTCGACATGATCGCACCACTTCAGTTCCGTCAATTTCTCTGTTTTTTCAGTGTTATCCACTCTATACACAGCCATTCTTAATCTTTATCTTAGTCTTAAGAGCACCCTCGGTCTCCGCTAAGACCAAAGGGTAGCAGAAAAACTTATTTCTATATACAGACGGACCCACTAGGGGTAGTATGTGGCGAAATGCCACACACTACATATGGTAGAGCTTAGCTATTTTGCTCTTTTTTTGCTGTTTGGTGGCTGTCTTTCAGCCGGCATCGTCGCTGGAGTTGTCCACACGTGGCATTTAAGGGCGAGTCTGTATGATGTTGAATCTAGACTCTGTGTGGTGGAAGGCAACCTACAGAGAGAAGTGAAGGCACGCGCAGGACAAGAGCGGTGGAAAAAGCCTGACAAGGACATGGAACTTTTAAAAGCGTCGGTCCTGGGGCAACCTGCTTCGTCGAGAAAATTGAATTGGTGGGAAAAAGCCTGATGGGATTCTTCAAAAGGTTCAATCCTATTCGCGCCATCAATAGAATCATCCAGCCCGTGATCAATAATCCCATCAAAGCAATCACGGGCGCCGCTCGCACTGCACTTCAGGATCCGGTCAGGTTCTCACTAGGCGTGGCTACCGGAGGAGTGAGTGAGTTGGCGCGAGTCGCGCCAATTATTGGTGACACATACAAGAAAACCGTGTCATTCGCCAGTGAGGGATATAAAATCGGGGCCAATGTATATACAGGCGGTTTGTATGGTGCGGCAACAGGAATAGGGGAATCGGTTCTTTCACCCAGACAAGGAGAACCTATGGCAGCATTCAATGTGGGTCAGTTTTTAGGAGGAGTCGGAAAGATCTTCGGTGGAAGTCAGAATCAATACTTATCCCAATTCGGAAACGTCGCCCAACTCGCCTCACAGTTTGCGCCGCAGATGCCGCAGGTGCAGCAGTTCGTGCCACAAAATGTCATGAGCGCGATAACTCCACCTCAAGCCATGATGCCTAGAATTGGCGGCCCCATGTCCAGGGCCGTTGCCACGGTCGGTCGTGGCTTTTTCAACAAATTTCCCAGCCTCGCCGCCGGAATGCAACAGCTCAGAGCCAGAGGGCAAAATATCAAGCGCTCCCAGTTGTACTCGATGCTGCGACGGTTCGGCCCTGAGGTTTTAGTAACAGGAGGTTTGTTGACAGCCGCGGCTGTCAGTGAACTGATGATGGCAGGTCCAGGCCGCAAGCGAATGAATCCGGCGAACGTCAAAGCCCTACGACGCTCGATGCGGCGACTGGACAGTTTCCATAAGCTCTGTGTTTCAGCGGATAAACTCAGAAAACCTAAATCTCGGAAATGTAAATAGGGAGATTCCATGCCTACAATGCAAGATTCCGTGGTCGTGGCGGCCAACTCTGGATCAATCAACGTGCTGGCCGGACAGCTGTATGAGTTCGTTGAACCAGGAACTAACGTCACAATCAGTGTCACCAGTTCGGCTAACGGACTTCGAACGACATTTATTTGTGGCGTGCCGCTCATCAACGATCAGGCGATTAATTTCCAGAATAGATTCCCCCTCATTCCGGACGACATTATCCATCAAGGTTACGTGCCAGGAGGGCGCATGGTGTTGACGGCCCGGAACAATACCGCAGGTGCAATCACGTTTTTTTGGAGAGTAGACTTATGATCCTGAACCGGAATTTAATCTTCGATTTGACCATAGGCGATAAGCTAAGAGTTCCTCAGTCAGGCGATAGCGAT
>JAYTTL010000052.1:0-8956 GCA_043745325.1 Actinomycetes bacterium | reverse complement strand
GAAATTCAAGAGCGCCATCTTTTGCCATCTGATTAAGGCGGATAACTCCAGTTGTTGTCTCTTCGCAACCCCCGGCAATGTTTGGAATTAATTCTCTTCTGGTTGTATGCAAAGTGTTGACAAGGTCGCAACCATCATCGAAAACTTGGTGGGGAGAAATATCTAAAGCGGCGTTTATGTGTCGGTAATACCCATCACGATCAACTGCATTGCGCGCAAAGACACTAATTCCGTACTCATGCACGAGGGCAGCTGCAGTGTCGTCCTGCGTTGAAAGTGGGTTTGATGCGCAAAGCGCGATGTCGGCACCGCCGGCTTTTAATACTCGCATCAAGTTGGCAGTCTCGGTCGTGACATGCATACACGCTGCGATTCGGACTCCTGCAAAAGGCTGTGATTTTTCAAAACGCTCGCGGATTTGCGCCAGAACTGGCATATTTCGCTCAGCCCACTCGATGCGCTTTCGGCCTTGGGATGCAAGAGTCGCATCGGCAATGTCATGCATTGGAAGAGTTGCGGTAACTGGTGAGTTCACAAAATGCCCCTTTTAAAGTGATAGGTATAGGGGGATAGTTTACTGCCCTGCAAGCCATTGGGAGTGACGAGTAGGGCGCCTTAACTCACAATCAAGTCGAGAACTTCATCACGTAATTTGCTCATGGCCGCGGCCGTTTTAGCCTCAACATTAAGGCGCAAGAGAGGTTCGGTATTTGATGGACGCAGGTTAAACCACCATGAATCTCCGCTCATGCTTAGGCCATCGAGGTCGTCACGCTCCACCCCTTTTCGGGCCATAAAAGCCTCCGCTACGAGTGCCATCGCACCCTCGGCATTGCTTACCCTGGAGTTGATCTCTCCGCTGGACACATAACGCTGAAAAGGCGCCAAGAGCTTGGACATACTCACCGCAGATTCTCCTAAGGCTGCGATAGCGTGTAATGCCGCTAGTGCCCCCGAATCTGCCCTCCAGAAATCTTTGAAATAGAAATGGCCTGAGTGTTCGCCTCCAAAAATTGCTCCACTCTCAGCCATCATCGCCTTAATGTATGAATGCCCCACGCGGCTTCGCAGGCCCGTTCCACCGCTCTCTTGAATGGTTTCTAGGACCGCGCGCGAAGAGATGAGATTATAGATAATCGTCGAGCCTGGGTGCTTGGCCAATTCGCGCTTGGCGATGAGAGAGGTTAAATCCGAAGGATTTACGGCCTCGCCATTTTCATCGACAAGAAAACAACGATCGGCATCCCCATCAAAGGCAAGACCTAAATCAGCCTTTTGCTTCTTAACTGCTCGCTGCAAATCACGGATATTCTTTGGCTCTATTGGATTTGCTTCGTGATTTGGGAAATCCCCATCGAGTTCAAAGTAGAGAGGGATGAGTTCAACATTAATTCGTGAAAAAATCGCAGGAGCAGTATGGCCTGCCATTCCATTTCCAGCATCAACAACAATTTTTAACCGCCTAATTTCTTTAAGATCTACAAGAGACAAAAGATAATCAACATACTCTTCGAGCATATCTCTTGTGGTTTCAACACCAATAGAGCGAAATTCAAGTGGTGAACCCATACGAACAAAATTTTCAATTGTTAAAAGCCCAGACTCTCTTCCAATAGGGCGGGCACTACTTAATGCCAATTTAATTCCGTTGTACGCGGCGGGATTATGGCTGGCTGTAAACATTGCGCCAGGCAAACCAAGTTTCCCAGAGGCAAAATACAACATATCCGTAGAAGCTAGTCCGATTCTTATTACATCAAAGCCCGTTGACATAACACCTGCAGAAAAAGCTTGCGCTAAAGAAGGTGATGACGCTCGCATATCTTGTGCAATCACAACCGTGGCAGGCTCGCGCTCCTGCTTTAAAAAACGGGCAAACGCCACTCCTATTGCAAAGCAAAACTCAGGAGTGATTTCAACATCAACTAAACCACGAATATCGTAGGCCTTAAAGATGTTTGGAATATTCTCCATAAACTACCTATGACGGAACGGCGCGAAGATGACCCCTGCGACCGATTTGTGGTTGATTGGAATCAGGGTTGTGAACTTTAGTTTCGCTATTTTTTGGTAGAGCAACTTCGCGTACAGCATCGGCAATTGCCATCAAATCATCGTCAGTAGGGCCATGCGCTTCTCCCGTTAACTCTTGCTTAATAACACTCCAGCCAAAAGGAACTTTTAAACGTTCTCCATGGAGCCTGCAAAGATCATAAGCATGAGGTTCACTAAATGTCGCAAGCGGACCCACTACTGCCGTTGATTCGGAGTAGATATAGGTCAGGGTCATCGTCGCGACAGAGCGGCATCCAACACGCGAACAACCGCGTCCAAGTTTTGCCTGAGAGCTCATGTGAACAACATTAGTGGGAAGCCCCGCATTTTTTTGGGATTCTCATGGAATCAAAACGCGAATGTTGGATCGTGGGATTTCAACTTTTGTTAAAAGGCTTCCAGGCGTGATCGGTATGTATCCATATCCATTCGCCGAAGCCACCAGGGCTCCAGCATAAGTGTTGGAACTAATTTTAAGAATTGACACTGATCGCGCATTGGGAGGAACTCGATATGTTGCAATTTCAGTGCCATCTATGCTGACTAAGGAGTTTTTACCGTTGACGAAAGTGATCTGCATTTTTACTTGGATCACATCACCTGCAAAGGCAATCAATGGCGACAAGCCCGTGAGGGCGATGGCCATTGGCACCAGTGCTGGTGTTGGAGCGCTCCAAACAAAGTCTCTTCGTCCAGCGATGTTTACAATCGATGAGACCGAAGCAACTATTGGCTCATCTGAGGTAATCCGCACAGCAAAGGCGCTTGCTGAAATCTTTGGTGATAGTGCAAACTCACTGACGATTCCTGAGCTAATTTTGCGCGCATTAAAGCCAACAGGAATAAAACTTCCATCAGCCGATAGAACCTCTAATGTGAAATACGCATCCGTTTCCGAGACCGAAAGAATTCGTAAAGTATGTGCACCTGCAGTTTTTATACCCTTCCTCGGTAGTTGATTTGGAATCGCGGGAATAACTAACATTTTAGATTCTAATGCAATTGGGTTTACAAAATCTCCACCAAGAGTTTGCAAACCTGCTCCGAGCTCATCAATCATGAATGAATTTATCCGTCCCGAACGCGGAACAACATGCACTGCAAGTTTTTGATCTCCAGTGGCTAATGAATCGAGAGAGAGAACTGAGAGACTCTTGGATTTAAGTTCAAGCGACTTCAACGGTTGTTTTCCATTTTCTGAAAAAGCTTGTACATCAACAATGGCATCGCTTAAGCCACTATTAATTATCATCAAACGACCGCGGGTTCTTACATCTGAACTTGCTCCAACGAACCATTGCGATGCCGCAGGTCCAGAACAAATAGTTCCACCAGCCCAACTTCTGGTGCGACTCTGCCACACTACTGGGGTAACCCCTGTAGCAGAAACGATTAATGGAGTTTTAGAAACTGAATATCTTAAAACATTAAATGGAATCGTTTTAGTACTTCGATTCTCAAGGTTTTGAAACTGTGTTTTGCGTGATGAGATTGATATTTGAGATGCGAGCCCATTTAATGTTGGTGGACACACGACTGCTGGATAAATCTCAGAAAATCCCGTGGGTTGATTTGTTCCGGTTAACAAAGTCGCAAGACTAAGTGACAAAGCAAGGGCGACTATGGCGGCTAATGCTCGCTTCACGAAAGCTCCTTATCTGCAAATTCGCGCTTTCTTCGCCTGCCTGGCAATGCTAAAACCAGGAGGGTAACCCAAGCAGTTATTTCAAATGAGAGCCAAGCTCGACGAATTGTCCCATCATGTAAAAGTGAGATTTCACCCGACTTGGTCGCAATAAAAAGTGGCAAACCTTGCTCACTCTTCACGCGTTCCAGTCTTGTACCGTTTTCTAAAATCTGCCAAGAGCGATCAAAATTTTCCGTTAGTAGTATCCGTCCTGGTTGCACAACGGTCGTTCGCGCTCCGACTTCACCCGCTTCAAGGAGTTGGCTCACTCCATCCTTGCCAATGAATACCAATCGACCAGTAACTCCTGCAACTCTCCAAACAACACCAGTGGATGTTGCAGATGTCCGAGTAAAACCACCAATTCCATCAATAGTGCGAATAATTGTCCGATCAAATGGCGACTTGACGAAGATATACTTTATTCCAAATGCCGCAAAAGTTTTACTACTAAAAATTCCCGACCCATCAATTAACGCCTGTGTTGCCGTGCCAAGTTCAAGATTTTGCTTCGGTGCCACATCTGGTTCTCCCAATGCAATATCTTTGCCACGCGAAATATAAAATTGAATAGTTTTTGCGTTGTTCGGCCCAACTTCACGTAAAACGAGTGTCTTTGTGTCTCTCTCAACACTCAAATATGCGGGCATTACGGTCGATCTACTGCTTTGAACCGGCGACGCTGCACTAAAGGAAACTAGCCAAGCAATTGAAGTAATGGAATAGAGGGCAGTGAATAAAAGTAAGAGTGCCGCAAATAAATGTCGAAAGTGAACATTAGTTGACACTAATACCGAACGAAGACGATCAAGAATCACGACACATGCGGCTACCGCGCACAGTGTGGCACCGACTAAAAAGGTGCCAACCCAGACTCTGACATTAGCCGAATCACCTTGAGTTGAAATCGAAAAAGAAGAAAATATGATTCCTGCCGATAAAAAACCAACACCAAATAAAGATATTTCCTTTGCGCGGCTCGATGAAAAAAGGCCAACAATGAGAACGAGTAAAATTGGGCTAACGAGCCACAGTGGGAGGGCACCCACCCCGCCTGGATTACCTAAAAGGACGTGCTCGGCACCTCCACCTGCTACAGATAAACCTGGTTCAGTCAAGAATCTAGTTGGCGATAGTAGTGCCTCGAATGAATAAGGGGCGGTAAGAATAAAGGGAATGATCAATAAGGTCAGTCGCTTACTCATTCGCTCTATAAAAAGCTTACGATTCCTATCAAAATAAAATTCGCGATAATCGTTAAATGTTGCAAATGCAACCAAACCTAAACCAATGAGGCAAGTCAATAAAGTGAAGGCATATAAAACTCCAACCACAAAAACGGATGCATAAATTCGCCGCCATGGAAGAAGTTCGATTTTTTTCCAATTTTCAAGTAACTGTGGGATTTGCGGCGCAATAATGAGTGCGACAACGGTGGCCAAGCGTCCTGAGTTAATTGCCGCTATAGCAACCGGAGAGATCGCATAGAGAAAACTTGCCGGGACGCTGATCCAAGGATTTCGGCTGAGTTTTCTACAAAGAGTCAAGCTAGACCACATCATCAAAAGTGGCGCAGACAGAAATAGAAGAGTAATCAAAAGTTGAGCTTTGCCGAAGAGAATACTGGCTAAAATCGCAAGAATTGCAATCCACGGTGGTGAAGCTTGGGCACTTCCCATTCCGACCAGATGCCAAGAATCAAAGTAGCTTCTCCATAAATCTCGGGCGCCATCAGGTGAAGTCGCGAGCGCTCCTCCAATGAGTGCACCTAATCGATTTCGGGAAGCAATCAGAGTGATGATTGTCAAGAAAATAAAACCTGCAACCTCAGGTTTACCAAGCAATCGAAACCAATGACTATTTTTAGAAGGAACAAGTAAATCTTCGTCTTCAACCGAATCGAGAATTGAAATAGTTGATGTATCAGTATTAGGCAGGAGTTTCAAACGGATAGCTTCGGTAAATCGTAGTGTCGAAAGTCGAAATTGTGACCAAAGTGGTGGAATATACGTTGAGACAATTCTTGAGGAGACTAAACGTTTAGCTTTGCGATCTTTTCGAGCCTTTAAAATTAACCCCGGTCTCATAATGAGTGAGGCAACTGCTAGTAATTCATCACTTGCATAGCCAGGGAGTTTTCCTAAAATATAACCTGCGGCGCGAGCAATCGCTGAGCCGAATAGTTGAAGGACCAGCCACGGAATCATCCACCAAGATGAGTTTGCTAATAAGACATATGCCGCGTTTCGGCGATCAAGCAATAACGGCCTTTGGAAAATTGCGCCTTTAACATCGACAGTCCGGCGCTCAGACGCCGATGCTTGAGCATGAAATACAACGGCAGATGAGGCGGCAATTACTGAGTGCCCCGCTACCCGAACTCGCCAACCGAAATCAACATCATCTCGAAAAAGGGCTAAGTTTTTATCAAATCCTCCAAGCTCTTCAAAAATATCTCGGCGAATCAACGCACCTGCCGTGCTCACTGAAAGGACTTCACGAATTCCATCGTGCTGACCTTGGTCGTATTCAAGCGGTTCTAAATCCGTCCACCGTGCCCCGTTACCTGAAATGCTCACTCCGATCTCGAGTAAGTGAGTTCGATCATGCCAACCAAGAATTTTCGGTCCAACCATTGCAACGTGAGGACGATCGTCAACTGCGGTTAATAAGTTTTCAAGTGCACTTGGCGCTGGGGCACAATCATCATGAATTAACCAAATCCATTCATTGTCCCCTCGGGTCAATGGCTTTAATGAATTAACTCCTAATGAAATTGCTTCACCAAAACCGCAATCACGTTGGGCGTTAATTATTGGAATCCGTGCTGATTTTAATAGTCGAACAGAAGCGTCATGCGAATCGGTGTCGACAGCCAGAATCTGATCATATGGCCGAGTCTGGGATGCAAGAGCTGCAACGGTTTCTGGTAGCCAGGTTTGTCCGTCATGAGTAACGATGATCGCACTCACTATGTGGCGAACTAATGCCGCTTCTGCAGCCATAGCGCTAACTTCTTTCGGGCTGCGGACTTAGGCAGAGCGACGCTTCAAGCGACGACGTTCGCGCTCAGAGAGTCCGCCCCAAATTCCAAAACGCTCATCATGAGCAAGTGCGTACTCCAAACACTCTGAACGTACATCGCAGGACAGGCATACGCGCTTGGCTTCTCGAGTGGAGCCGCCTTTCTCGGGAAAAAAAGCCTCAGGATCGGTTTGAGCGCATAATGAGCGCTCTTGCCACGAGAGTTCTATCTTTTCGCCATCGTGTACAACGGCGGTTGCCCCCATAGTTGGCATAGTGAGTGAGCTCGATAAGCTCGTGGCACCAGGTCGGATCGGCATACCGATTCTCCTTATTAATAGCTGTGTGCCGCTTCCCTCATGGAAGTGGCTTACTTAATAGTGAATTACACGCGTGTAACTCAAATATGTCAAGTGATTTCGGGATAAAACCGCAATAAAACGCAGAAATTAATCAGGAATTGTGAGAATTTCCTCACTTGTGACGAAGGAGTCGACAATCTGAGTCTTGCGTGAAACTCTTGCCCCAGTTGCAACAAATGAATCGATAACAATCGCCCCTGATTCAATCACAGCTCCATGCTCGATTATTGAGCCAGAGATGCGCGCGCCGGATTCAATGATTGAGCCAGTTCCAACGCATGAGCCATCTTCTACTCTGGCACGGGGATCAACCGTGGCCCCCGACATTATTAATGCCGCATCGCTGTGTTCTTCAACATCTGCCATGAGTAAGGCCGAGGAATCAGCCAGGCCTTGTACTAAATCACGTGATCCTTTGAGCAAAGCCTTTGGCGTACCAATATCGAGCCAATACGAATCATCAATATAACTAAAAACTCGCGCATGAGTTGAAATAAGTTGTGGAAAAATCTCACGTTCAACGCTTATAACTTGCTTCTTTGGAATCGAATTTACAGTGCTAGAACTAAATACGTAGCATCCGGCATTAATATTATTGGTGATTGGGCTATCCATTTTCTCTAAAAAAGCCGTAACCCTTCCAATGGAATCTGTCGGTACACAACCATACGCGCGTGCATCTTCTACAGCAGTTAAGTGAATTGTTACATCTGCTTCTTTTAATTCGTGTTGGCGAATCTGTTCGCTCAGATTATGTGAACTCAACACATCCCCATTTAAGACAACAATACTTTCATCCGTATCAAGTATTGAAGCAGCGTTAGCGATTGCTCCACCTGTACCAAGAGGGACTTCTTCAGTCGCGTATAACAACCTCATCCCCCATTTCGATCCATCACCAAAATAGGAAGTAAAGAGTTCAGATAGATATGAAGTAGCAAGTACAACGGTTGTGATTCCGGCCTTGCGAGCCATCGCTAATTGATGCTCGGTCACGGGTAATCCGGCGATAGTGAGCATTGGTTTTGGAGTATTTTTTGTAAGCGGCATGAGCCGAGTACCGAAGCCTCCAACTAAGAGAATCCCAACGGCCATTGTTTTATGCCATCAATCGAGCGACTGCAGCTTTGATGTGTCTATCCGAGGCCGTCATGGCAAGGCGTATATAACGCCTACCCGCAGAACCATAAAAGCTACCAGGGGTGGCTAAAATTCCGCGCCCAGCTAACCATTCGACACTTGTCCATGCATCTTCATTTCGCGTGCACCACAAGTAGAGTCCCGAGTTACTGAACTCAATTCGAAAGCCACACAATTCAAGGGCTGGCCGCAAGGCTTCGCGTCGGTTGTTGTATCGTGCGCGCTGCTCGGAAACATGGCGGTCATCGCCAAGGGCGATTGTCATCGCTTTTTGTACCGGCAACGCAACCATCATTCCACCGTGCTTTCGAAATTCGCGGATTTGAGAAATAAGAGACGAATCGCCAATAATAAATCCTGCACGATAGCCCGCCATCGACGAACGTTTTGAGAGTGAATGCACTGCCAAAATATTTCTATTCTCACCTTGGGTTTGTGACAAAATTGAAAATGATTGCGCCGTATGATCAAACTCTATGTAGCACTCATCTGATACTAAAATCGAATCATGATCGCGCGACCATTGCAGGCAGGCCTGCAATTCATTGATGCTATGTACGCGGCCAGTTGGATTTGATGGAGAGTTTATCCATGCTAAATCTGCCGACGGCCACTGCGTCGCATCTATACCAACAGGAATAGATTGAGCTTGCGCAATTAATGCACCAACATGATAAGTCGGGTACGC
>JAYTTL010000051.1:0-8957 GCA_043745325.1 Actinomycetes bacterium | reverse complement strand
CTACATTAAGTGCTCCGATTAATACTCCTGCTGCCAGAGCAGCGCAGATTTTCGAAGAGTTCGATAGGTCTTCATATGAAGACCAGTCACTTCTTATTCACATAACCTGTCGGACATTTCGGTGATAAAGCCGTCACTTTTTTGGTCACTTTGCCTTTAGTGCAGGTAATGGTTTTTTTGATAATTGTTTTTTTAAGGACTGGAGCAACCGAAGTAGTAGATAAGGAGTTGGGTGAAAGTGTGGGAGTTGGTGTGGAAGTTGGTGTGGAAGTTGGTGTGGAAGTTAGTGTGGAAGTTACTTCTTCCTGTTTCAAAACCACCTTTATTGTGGGTGCCGAGTAACTGAAGTTAAATGCGTTCATTCTCAACCATCCATTTGCTTCACTAATAGCCAGTGACGCAATCTGTGGTGAGCCATCTGCAGACAAAACGGAAAGTTCAGCTTTAATTGGTGCATTTGAAAATTTATACACACACCGCGCAACATCAGATCTCATTAGCAGGCTGTACTGCCCCAAAAATAAATCCCCAAAAGGGTCAAAGTGCGGCGATGCAACGACGTAATCTAATGAACCGGTATTTGAATTATATGACGGAGGGCCTGCAGAGTATTGAGTCGAGTTTGTAGAGACAATACCTGTAAGTTCATTTTGACTACGGAAGCAAGCATTTGAACCTTGCAATTCCCGTTCAGACAAGGAACGTACTTGCCATGTAGATTGGATCACAGTTGCTTTGTCTTCCAAAAATTTAAGCCAAAGTTGTAACTCCCGAATTCCCGCTTCACCATATGGGTATGGATGGGAAGTGAAATTACGGGTTAAGGGGTTATTTTGATTCGGATTTGGAATGCGGGAGAAGCCAGTATTAGTACCATTTTTCAGATATCCGGTAGTTTCGTCATATTCAGATTTAATATAATCTGGAAGATCCTTCCAGTTATTAGATTTATAAATAATCGGTACCCAAACTGGAGCCGCCTCTATGCCAATTTTAACGCTATCTTGCTCCTTAGTAATTACGATAGCTGGATCATTAACTCTGCCATGTAACCAACCTGAGAGGCTTAGGTTTGTCCTAATATTCACGAAAAAGCGAAAATCTCTAGGAAAATTGAATGGTCGAGCGCACTTGTTTTCGCGCAGCGAAATAAGTTCGCAAGGCTGCCGTCCGTCTATCCCAGGCCCTTGGTCACCCCACCTCCGAACGCCGTCACTTCCCAATATATTCACAATTCCACCATCGACGCATTTATTGGTTGCAGTTTCCTCACAGCTCCAAATATTAGGGACAATCTTTATTGGCGTAACACGAATAATTAAATCGTTCAACGTCGCAACTCTGGTGCTTGCCTCTACTTGGCCTCCGATAAATCCAGTCACCATATATTCGGTACCGCCAGCATGCGGTGCCTCAGGGATATCAACGACGGTACTAGTTGTTCCTGAAGGTAATCGATTTTCAGGTGAACCTTTATATTCATTTTGAGCCTTTAGTGGAAATCGAAATTTTGCCTTTCCAACTAAGCGCTGGTTTTGCGGAGTAATGACACCAACCTCATCAATACAATTCAATAATTCAATTGAATCACAAAAAGGAATAACTGCTTTGAATTGAAGTGGAGCCGATATACATTTTGGATCAGAAATACTAGAACATGTCGGATCAACATTTGTATAATTAAATAGGGTTGAATTTACGAGCCAAGAGTGAAGGTTTAAAAAGTTTTCGTTAAAGAGTATATTGTGCTGTCCTTCTTCGACGCTGGAAGGCATAAAAAATACATCAGTATCTATCGCAGAGGCGTTTCTGTAGTTATTACTTGTCAATAGCAGGAGGATCATTATCCATAGAGACATAAATCTCTTCAAATTTCTATTCATGACTCAAAGTTTCCAACAGAAGAGATAGTTTTAAAATTAATTAGTCTCATCTAGATTCTCCTTGTAAAATTGCTTCACTGAGATTACTAAACAACCAATGAGCAAACGCGGATCCCCAAATTACTAGAAGGGGGACCTGCGTTTGTGTCAAGAAGTTAAATACGGGGACCAACTGCTTTATAGCCCTTTGGACACACCGGTTTGGAACCATTTACCTTTTTAGTTGATGCACCGCGTGCACAAGTGACTGTATATTTCGGTGAAGCAATCGAAGTGATTTTTTTATTTGAAGCTTTATAGCCTTTTTTCATTTTGATTGTTAGGTTTGGTCTTGAATATTCGAAACCAGAGATATCAATAATGATATTTCCATTCTTTGCAGAGACCACACTAATTGCCGCAGTAGATCCACCGGACTCAGTTTTTACAGATATCGCTAAAGCTGTTGCAGCATCTGCAGGATTAGTCAATCCCCAAAGCAATGCGGCATCCTTAAAGGGAATGACTGCCTTATAGAACCCAATATTCACGGTTGTTCCATCTGGTGCAAAGTGTGGAGCTGAAGTTGTCCAACTAAATGATTTCTCTGCATCATTCCAAGTTGGCGTAGTCAAAGAGCAAACGCCATTGGATCCCACATACATATTCCCTGAAGTGCCTTCAATTCCAAATCCTGAAGTGTCATTTTGGACAATCACTAGAGTTTGGAACTGTCGAACATTTGCCTTTGCAACACCAGTTTCACCAGTGCAATCGGCGGCGGATTTTGCAAGTGGAACTGTGACTGCGGTGCCTTCTACCGTAAGTGTGGTGAACTCTTTACCAGCAGTTGATGTGACTGTTGTGTCAACTCCAACCGCGACTGTTACACCAACCTTCATTTCACCAGTGCGAACCTTTACAGAGATCACAATGTCTGAATCAAGACTTATGGCGTAAGACTTATTGCCTGGTTGTCCAGCAAGACTTACTTTATTGTCAGTTGTGGTAAGTGTTGGAACTACATCGATGAACAAGTGGTTTACAAACTCATTCGCAGCTTTTGCGTCTACAAAAAGGCCGTCATAGCCAATAGAGCCAAGTCCCAATGTGTTCCAAAGCGGTGAAGTCCAACGTCCGCTTAATGCGCGGCCCTGTTCAGCTGGAGCTTGCACAGCGGTCTGCTCATTTGGCGCTAGTGGAGCAGGCACAACGCCTTGCGCATCTGGCGCCGACGAAGCAGTCGTCACATCTGTGGCAGCCGTCACATCTGTGGCAGATGGTGTTGCAGATGGTGTTGCAGATGCGGCAACACCAATTGTTGGAAGCGTTGCTAGAGTTCCTGCGACATCCCAACCATTTATCAATGAGTTATTCGTTACCCACACAGGAGTGTATAAAGGTTCCATTTTACTGAAAGTTTTTGTATTTACATCATACCGAGAATTAACTGCAGGCTGTTGACCCTTAGTTGCGTATTCTTTCAGGTCGATCCAAGTTGCCGTGTCTAAGTCTTTTGCTGCCGCAGCAGCCAGTAAGTTAGTGGCGTAATTAAAAATAAACTTAACTTCACCTTCGTTAACGGCCGCAACTGCGCCTTTATAACAAGTGCTAAATGAAACTTTAGAAGAAGTATTTGTTTTTGCATTCCAGCAATCTACTAAAGAATTAAATGAATCTTGTGGTTTTGTGATGTCATATGTCTTAGTTACTGAATCATATCGAGCGCTTATTTCAGGAAATTCGGCGGTTCCAATTAATGAAGATATATCAAGAAACGCAGTTGTGTCCGCGGTTAGAGCATCTCTTTGATATTGCGAAGTCCACCAATCATTTTCCTTAACAATACCCTTTACAACCTTGGCGATTGGTGCGAAAGAGATACCGTTATTTGCGTTTTGCCCGGGCACGACGCTACCAGTTGCGACCCATTGCAATGGTACAACTTTACCTTGGGCTGTCGTTACAGAGATAGATTCAATGCAATAAATTCCATTTTGCACAGAGCAGGCGGGAAAAGACTGCTTCGGAACGCGAAGCGTTGCCGCGGTTGAAGAGGCCATGCCACTTGCCAGCAACGACATAATTGCAGACAAAACCACGACGCGGATTAAAATTAATTTCTTCATTACTTACCCCCATGGAACGTTTTGGCATTAAGCCGAGTTTATACATAAGTGTCACCGCAGAAAAGTGGCAAAGTTATGCAGACGGAACAAGATTTTTACTTTCTTTTGAAGCCTTTAGGGCAAACAGGCTTAACTGCTGTGACTTTTTTGATGGTTTTACCCTTTATACAGGTGATCGTGATGGTCTTACTTTTGGGAGCGGTCACCTTTTGATTAGCTTCCGGCCCGCTGCTAGTGCCATTTACGTCCGGACCTGATGAATTCTGATTGGCTGTGGTGACCGATGAATTCATGTTGTATTCAGGATTAAGTGCTATATCAAGTAGTGGATCTGGAAAATCAAAATTGGAAACTTCGATTACAATATTTGAATTGCGTACTGAAATTGAGCTAAGTGCTACTTTTGAACCAGTATCTGTAGTCATTATAGAAACCACTAACGCTTTAGCTGCATCATTGGGATTAGTTAAACCCCATAAAGCTTTGGCATCAGAAAATGGAATTATTGCCCGATAAAAACCCTTGTTCACAGTGCTGCCATCTGGTGCTAAGCGCGGTGCACTAGCGCTGTATCTAAAACGTTTTGTCTCCGCGTTCCAAAACGGTGTTGAAAGTTTACATAATCCATTCGAACCGATGTAAATATTTCCACTTACTCCCGGCGCATTAAAGCCTAACGGATCATTTTGCGGAACTATTACAGATTGGAATTGTCGAATTAGCGCAGTTGCAATCCCCGAATTTCCAACACAATCTTTGCTCGATTTGGCTATTGGTACAAGTACTGGATTGCCCTCGATTGTCAAAGTCGTATTTCCAGACTCGATTTTTGATTCTAGAGATACATCGGTACCAACACCAAAAGTTACACCCGATTGAAAATTTCCCATTAGTAATTTAATCGAAATAGTGACATCAGGATCTAAATCTGCCGCGAAATTGGTAGAAGCTGCTTGCACCGCCAATTTGACACTCCCTGAGGAAGATAAAGTTGGTTGAGCATCCAAATAAACCCAAGGTACAAATTCATTTGCTGCCTTTGCATCAATATAAATCCCGTCATAACCTGCTTTACCTAAACCTAATGTTGCCCAGTCCGAACTACTCCAACGTCCCGGCAATGCTTTCCCCGCAACTATTGAACTTTTCGCCGCGGCATGATTTGAGCCAGCCGTCGTCCACGAAAGAACAACGGTTTTTCCGGTTATGGGAATAACTGAGACAGATTCAACACAAAAGATTTCGCTTGATTGGCTACAAGGCAACCATGAACCTTTAGGCAAAACAACATTAGCACTGGCTTTACTTATACCCAGCAACGCAGACATCGTCAGCGCCAGGATTGGAATAAATAGCTTCAGGTTTTTTATTCCTTTGTTCATCTAGCCACCGTTAAAAACCAGTTCCACTGCCAAGATGCCTTGTTATTCACGTTAGTGATGTCAACCAATTCAGGGAAAGAAAAGACAAGATTTGCTTTTGCATTCGGGATTAGAGTCAATGGGCGGGATGAATTGATCAGTGGCGCATTGTCAATGTAGACCATCAATGAGGGTGCGACAGAAATTATGTCCTCCGTTTTATTCATAACTTGTAGTGTCCATGTTGTGGGGCAATTGCCGACGTGGCAAAGACTCCACTCGACAATCAATTTCTGAGCCGTTAAGCCTCCTAAAGTGTCACCGATATTTGCAGCTTTAGATATTGCTCCCAGATCGCCAATAGATTGTTCCCACGTCACTGGGTAATCCGAAATAATCTCCGATATTTGTGCACTAGGGGATGAATTATTTTCACTCAGAACTGTTGGCTTGGTACTTGAATCCAAGGAGGAGCTCAATACTGCATTTGAATCTTGCCTCGAGTTCACCACATTACTTAACCCGATATATCCAAGAATTGATGCTGCGGAAACTACCAAGGCAAAAAGACATATAGCGACAATTCTACGAATTCTTCGACTTCGAGATTTAGCAATAACAATTGATGCAAGATCTGCATCATCCAAATTCCCTTGGGCCATCCATTGTATTTCGCGGCGAATTAAAATCTCAATTTCACTCACTGTCCACCACCTCTGCCCAGTCAACCTCAATATCGCCCAACTCTTTAACATCAATTAGCGAACCAATTTGTTTCTTAAAAGATCTCTCAAGCTCCGGCATTAATCCAATGTGAGCGCCCACGGCTGCTTTACCACGAGCAAGATGCGAGGCAGCCGTACCTGCTGGGATCTGTAGAACTTTTGCAACTTCGCGTAAGGTAAATCCGTATTCGTAGGTCAACACTAAAACTGCCCGTTGCATTCCACTTAGAGATTTTAGGGCAGATTGCACTAGCAATCGTTGAATTACATCTTCTGATTGATCAGCGATCTGAAAAACCTCTTCTGGTAAATCAAAAGTGGTTTCTTTCTCATCTCGCCTTCTCGCCCATTTTCGTCGAATATCAATGTGTTTGGAAACCATGACCCTTATGACGTATGCATCTGGGTTATCGTGCTTACTAACTTTTTCCCAACGTTCGTACACATCTATAAGCGCTTCTTGTAAAACATCTTCCGCATTTTGTGAGTCAAAGCAGATCGTTCGCGCCGCTCGCATCAACTTATTTTGGCGATGCGATAACCACAGAGTGAATTCCGTCTGTGTTTTCGCACTTGACATGGAGACAGGCTAACCTACTAACGACGTAAAGTAACTTCTTCAATTATAATTTTAAAAAATAGATGAGGTTTAATGTATTTACGGGCCCTTGATATTGCGCGCTTCACCTCGGATATTGCTTTCGTAGAGCGTTCGAAGTGGCTGGTTCATTATTAGTTGACCTGTTTCAAAAGTCCCAAAGGGCGTCACTCTATTTTTTAACGCTAAATCCTCTAGGGCATTTAGGTGCTGGTCCAGAAACTTTTTTCGTTAAATTCCCGCGAAGACAAATTATGGTCTTAGGTTTAGGTGTTTTAGCGTCTTTTGGCGTTGGCGTTGGCGTTGGCGTAGGCGTAGGCGTTGGCGTTGGCGTTGGCGTTGGCGTTGGCGTTGGCGTTGGCGTTGGCGTTGGCGTTGGCGTTGGGGCAGCTTGCGACAACTTAACTCTTACCGAAGGACTTGAGTAAGTGAAACCATTAGCTGAAAGTGTAAGCCAGCCATTCCTTTCACTTATTACAGATGTGGCAACTCTATTTTCACCATTTTCGCCAATAATAGAGATTGTGGCTTGAATAGGAGCCGAGGTAAAACCATAAATACATCGGGCAACACTTGAACTCAAAACAAGATCGTAGGTCCCAAGTGCTACTTCACCTTTTGAGGTTAGATGCGGTGATATAAGTTTGTAATCAAGTGATTGCGTTTCAACATTAAATATTGGAGGCCCCTCACTGTAAACCAGTGAATTAGTAGTTACTAAACCAGAAAGTTGCTTAGATTCGCGTGTACACTTATCAACTTGCTGATTGCTAAAGTTATTGAGCGTTCGCAACGCCCAGTATGTTCTTGATGTGGTTGCCTTATTTTTGAGAACTGGAAGCCATAATGGAACTTGCTCAAATGCTTCCTTGCCAGTTGAGCCTGGCATTAAATAATTCTGCCCGATACCAAGTAGAATATCTTGCGAAAGATATGCACGAAGCTCAGGGGAAATACTGGCAGTTGGTACGAGCTCTCGTATAGTTGGTACTTGTACGGGTAGTGCTTCAACATCAATTAATTGACTCCCTGCATTACTCGAAAATCTAATCACAGGTTGATAAATCCGGCCATGAAACCATCCCGACAGACTGCTCTGTAATTTGATTGTTAAACCAAAGCGATAGCCCGGTGGAAAATCTTCTTGCATTTGGCAAAAACCTATTTCGGTTACGGCACAATTTACCCAACTGGAATCACGTGAGTAATTGTCGACACCCATTCCTCCATCCGGAGTTGTGGTTGCATCTACTGCGTAGGAAACTCCAAATTCACCTGACTTTTGTGAAACTGGAACTATGAATGCATTTAACGCATTAAAAATAAAACTCTCACTTGAGACCTTGCTTCCTTTATTTTTATTTAAATAACTATGAGCTATCGCACTTACAAAGTAGTTCTCATTTCCCGCAGAATTTTTTACGCCCGGGACACTCCAAATACTCCCGTGCCCTCTATTTCGCGGTCGATTCATGCTTAATATTTCATTAGAATTTGTAGTTTCCGACTCTGCCACGTAACGCAGGAAATTGCCTTCAATTTTTTCGTTATTATTATTAATTGCATAAACGCTTAAAATACAATTTGTAGCAACGCTTTCATCACACTTCGTTAAAATGTTGGTTTGCACTATCTGTGTCGAGTTCACACAATTATCTGAATCAACATTCGCACATAAGAAATGTCGGCCATCTATCTCGCCGTGGAGCGAGTTAACTCCAGCCGCCGCTTCCAGAGTTTCTGCAATACTTAGCCCTAAATCAGGCTGATCCAGATTTATGCGCGCCCCACCAATAGCATTTGGGGTATTTGTGAGAACAAGTGAAAGAACTAATAGCAGCGCCAAGGGACCATTCTTAGTATTTAAATTTACTTTCATGGATTGCTAACCACTCCTACTTGCCGCACGCGGGATTTTTTGCACCGACCGCTGACTGCGTTACTAGACATTTCTCTCCCAAGAGTTTAACTACTTTCCGTTTTCTCCGTTAAATCCCTGATTACTTATGCGGATATTAAAAATAAAGTGTACAGCTATCTTTAATTTTGGACTAGAGTAAACATATCGCCGATGTTTGAGCGTCCTTGGATAGATTTCAAACAAGAACCTATGCGAATTCTATGCCTAATTAATTAAATCTGAGATTTCTACCCCTAAGCGGTTGAGTTGGGAGCGACCGCCGTCGGTTGCCGTCAATACAAATGGCTTTCCATCGGGGCATATTGCATACGTGTGCTCGAAGTGAGCGCCCCGTGATTTATCTACCGACACAACAGTCCAA
>JAYTTL010000050.1:0-2455 GCA_043745325.1 Actinomycetes bacterium | reverse complement strand
TATGGCTTGGGCGATCTTTACTTCGCGGGCGAGTACTACGACCAGGTCTTACTCGTGCATCGGATTCATCGTATTGGCGTGGAGTCATCGCAGAGGTTTAACCAAGAAGTGAGCTCCATAAACCCGGAAAGTCCGGCAGAGTTTTGCGGGTTGTTGCAATATTTTCAACTTCAATTCCTTTGACCACTAATCCGATTACGGCTCCTGCTGTTGCAAGTCGATGATCTTCGTACGTATGAAAAATCCCACCATGCAACGGTGCTGGCGTTATATGCAGGGAAGTTTTATGTTCTTCAACATTTCCACCAAGGGCATTGATCTCTCGAGCCAAAGCCACTAAGCGATCAGTCTCATGGTGGCGCAAGTGTCCAATGCCCCGAAGATGCGACGGCGAATCTGCAAGTGCGGCTAAGGCTGCAATTGCTGGAGTTAACTCACCAACATCATGTAAATCGATATCGATTCCATGTATAGCGCCGGTGCCTGAAAGCGTTAAGCCGCGCTTACTCATTGAAATATCGGCGCCCATCGCAGATAAAATTGAACGAAGCTGGTCGCCTGGCTGCGTTGTCTTGCTCGGCCAATCGGCAATCGTGACACTGCCACCGCACAGCATGGCAATCGAGAGAAATGGTGCGGCATTAGAAAGATCGGGTTCAATCACTAACTCGTGTCCTTGCAATTTTCCAGGCTCAACGCGCCAGCTGTTAGCATCATGGTCAACGCTTACGACTGCACCAAAACTGCGCAACATTTCAACGCTCATCTCAATATGCGGCATCGAAGGAAGTTGACCACCTTTATGAAATACGGTGATGCCATTTTTATAACTTGGAGCAACTAATAAGAGCGCCGATAAAAACTGACTGGATTCACTGGCATCAATGGTCACGCTCCCGCCTTTAACTTGCCCAGCGCCATGTACGGTTAGTGGCAAGCTATAGCGGCCACCATGATCTATTTCAACACCAAGTTCTTCAAGGGCTTTAATGAGTGGAGCCAACGGTCTTTCATATGAACGTGAATCGCCATCAAATGAAATCTCTCCCGTTGCAAGCGCCGCAAGTGGTGGCAAAAAACGCATGACGGTGCCAGCATTTCCGACATCGATTCTTGCCGGTCCACTCATTGCCGCAGGAGTAACGGTTAACTGATACTCAGGTGCCTCATTTACGAGTGCGTCCTGTTCGACTATTCCAATTCCGAGAACTTGAAGACCTTGCACCATGAGTTCACTATCGCGCGAGACTAGAGGGCGGCGAAGTATTGATGGTGTGTTTGCTTGCGCAGCTATTATGAGTGCACGATTAGTGGCTGACTTTGATCCTGGAATAGTGAGCGAAATATCAACTGGCTTTGAGCCGCGAAAGATCGCGGGCCAGAGAGCGTCGTTTTTAATCATCGCTTAAGTCTATCCTTTCCATATGTGTGGCCGATATGCGCAATCTGCGGATATGCGAGAACTCATGGAGCAGTTTGAAGTCACGGGTAGTTCCCCATCTCAATCTCTCCCAGCAAATTGGAATATCGCACCGACTAATCCCATCTACATTGTCCGCGCCGATGCCAATGACAAACGTGCATTAACCGTCGTATCTTGGGGATTAATTGGACCGTGGCTCAGTAATCTTGGTGAAGCAAAGGCTTCGCAATCTCGCGCCATCAATGCTCGAAGCGAATCGATACATGATAAACCGACCTTCCGAGCCGCCTTTAGATCAACGCGTTGTTTAATTCCTGCCGAGGGATACTACGAATGGGCGAGCGCTTTAGGTGAATTTGCACCTAAACAACCTTTTTATATCTCGGCACGGAGTGGAAGACAGTTACCGATTGCTGGAATTTGGAGTAGTTGGCGAGCACCAGATGGCGAAATCATTGAAAGCGCTTCGATTATTACTCAAGAGGCTCAAGGTGAGCTGGCTAAAATTCATAGCCGTATGCCAGTTTTTATGCCGCGTGATCGTTGGTCCAACTGGCTCAATCCAAAAGAAAGTGCAGTCGAAAAGCTTCAGGCGTTGATGCTCGTCCAAAATTCTTCAACTCTAGTAATTGCCCGTCCAATCTCAAAGGCCGTTAATTCGGTTGCCAAAAATTCAAAGGAGTTGACGGCTCAGATCGAATTAGGAGAACCAGAAACCCTCTTTTAACGATAGCCTTTTACTGCGATGACATCGACAGAATTAGTTAAAGAGAGCTCAGCGGATCGTGCAATCCGTTTTGAACGTGATGCACTCGTTTTTACAAATCAGCTATATGCCGCAGCCCTTAGATACACAAAGAACCCACATGATGCCAAAGATCTTGTTCAGGATACGTATTTAAAGGCATTTGCTTCGTTTCATCAATTTGAACCTGGAACAAATTTAAAAGCTTGGCTATACCGCGTTTTGACAACGACATTTATAAATACGTATCGCAAAAATCAACGCCGCCCACAGATTTCTGGCGGTGA
>JAYTTL010000049.1:0-2462 GCA_043745325.1 Actinomycetes bacterium | reverse complement strand
TCTCTAGCCACCTCAAGTGTCAAGCATCTCCGTCAGTTTTATACCTTCGCGCGCACTGTTCGACCTCTCTCGCCTTTCACTTGAGAGGTCGAACTTCTTTTTCTAGTTGCTTGATATAGGCCGTTAACAATCTATTTTAAATACCCGGGCCAATTTTTCGTGCACTCAAAGTTAGTCCCAACCAACTTGTCGGCTTATAGTGGCGTATGCCAATTTCTGATTTATCACTAGCAGAACTCGAAACATTTCTCCCCGAAATTCACTTGCCGCAAGACTTTGATGAATTTTGGAAGAAAACTCTCAAAACCAGTCGCGCAAAATGGCAACCACCTAAATTAGTCAAGAGTGAATATGGGGTTACCGCTTTTGATGTTTACGACATGACATTTTCTGGATATGAAGGCGAGCAGATTAAGGGTTGGTACATCCTCCCTGTTAATACAAAACCTACATTTGCAGTTGTTGAGTACTTGGGTTATGGAGGAGGCCGAGGTTTTCCACATGAGCACCTACATTGGCCAGCAGCTGGGTACGCCTACTTTGTCATGGATACGCGCGGGCAGGGAAGCGAGTGGGGAAGCGGCGGAGATACAGATGATGACTATGGAAGTCATGGGCATCATCCTGGATTTATGACTAAAGGAATTGAAACGAAAGAAAGTTATTACTATCGTCGACTTTATACTGATGCAGTTCTTGTTATCGATGCCGTAAGATCACTCAACATTGTCGAGTCTGACAAGATTGCGGTGACTGGTGTTAGTCAAGGTGGTGGTATCGCACTTGCTGTTTCGGGACTAGTTGAAGATTTGTTTGCAGTAATGCCCGATGTTCCTTTTCTTTCATACTTTCGCAGAGCTGTAGATATCACTCCTCAAAGACCCTATACAGAGATTGCCAAATACTTATCTATTCACCGAGATAAGTATGAAGACACCTTCGGTACTTTGGATTATTTTGATGTACTTAATTTTGTTCGTAAATCAAAAGCTCCTGCATATTTTTCGGTTGGTCTCATGGATACGATTTGTCCACCTTCAACTGTATTTGCCGTGAAGAACACCTATGCTGGCGATGCCATAATAGAAGTCTTCCGTTTTAATGATCATGAGGGTGGTCAGGGACATCATTGGATCAATCAAATTAATTGGCTTCGTTCGCTATAGGAAATTGGATGGAAAAATTTGGATCACCTCGTGTACCCTGTATCCTTAGTGACCTAGCGTTCGTAACTCAACGGATAGAGCATCTGACTTCGGATCAGAAGGTCGCGGGTTCAAGTCCCTTCTCCCGCACAATGATTATTTCAAGCCTCAGATAGATTTTAGCCATGGCCAAACAATCACCGGCAAAGCTTAAAAAACTTGCGGCGCAGGCTAAGCGGGAAGGTGCGGCACGTCGTGCTCAGAAGAAAACCGAGAGAGAATCCTCGGCAACAGAAAGTGACTTTGTAATCGATGAATACGAAGGCATTGATGGAGTATGGCGTGAACTTGGCTTAGCTACTCAAGCAAGGCGAGCGTTAATTGAGGATGGTTTATTTCATATCAGCGATCTTCGCAAAACTTCACTTGCCAGCCTGAAAGAGCTAAACGGCATGAGTCCAAATGCACTGAGGGTTTTAATTTCTGAGATGAAAAAGACTGATTTAACTTTTAGAAAATAGTATTACTTAAGGCGCTCAATCATCAATTTCATCTGCTCAATCTGGGCACTTTGGGCGACAACAACATTTTCGCCAAAACGCTTGATCTCTGAATTGCGAGCATCACGAATCATTCTCACCATGTGAATCGCTCCATTATGGTGATTAGTCATCCCTTGAAGCCACAGAAGATCGAAATTCTTGCTATGTGAAGTCTCTAAGGCAGCTACTTCTTGGTCATCGAGCATTCCACCCATCGAATCGCCCATGGAATGGTGCATATCAATATCGGCGCCGGCATCTTTGAGCCACGATCTCATCTGAGTAATTTCGGCGGACTGCCCATCACGGATATCTGTTGCCAATGCGATTAATTCGGCATCTTTTGACTTTGAAATAGCTAACTTTGAAATATCTACAGCTTGTTGATGGTGAGGAATCATCATTTGAAGAAACATCACGTCGGCACCGGTTAAATTTAATGAGCCCCGAGTTTGATTAGAGTCCATCATTCCAAAACCATGCATTCCGAAAAAGCCCCGGTCATTGTTGCGTGACACTCCCATATTTATAATGATTGCCACTAATAGAACAATAATGCCGATAAATGTACCGGTTTTCTTATCTATATTGATCTGCATTGCAACAGCCTTTCTTTCTCATCCGTTAAATGTGGCTTCAAAAATCCAGCCTCTTATTTCGAGCATCACGAACCTTCGGCTTTAACCTCTGACTCAGTATCTGAACAGCATTGACCACCATCGGCAGAGCACGCGCATTGGGTTTCTACTATCTCAAGCTTAATTTCCGACATTTC
>JAYTTL010000048.1:0-2484 GCA_043745325.1 Actinomycetes bacterium | reverse complement strand
CAATGATGATTACCATTACAGGAGCGATTGCGATTTTCTCACGGAGATTGAGATCATTTAAGTTCTCATTACCCGGAGTGGTCGGACCATGTAGCGCTTTTTGTACTGGAATTAAGATGTAGAGCGCGGCTAAAACGATTCCAAAAGTCGCAATTACAGCATGCACTGGATAACGTGTAAATGTTCCAACTAAGACTAAAAACTCACTCACAAAACTTGAAAGTCCCGGCAGTGCGAGAGATGACATTCCGGCTAAGAAAAACATCCATGCCATAACTGGTGTGATGCGTTGCAGGCCACCAAAATCCGAGATTGTTGAAGATCCACGACGAGCAATCATCCAGCCACCGACTAAAAATAGCGCCGCGGTCGAAAAGCCATGATTAAACATATATAACGCTGCCCCGCTGTGGCCTTGAGTCGTCATGGCAAAAATTCCCATGGTGATGAATCCGAAGTGCGAAATCGACGTGAAGGCAATCAAACGCTTGAGGTCTCGTTGCCCAATGGCAAGAATGGCACCGTAGATAATTGAGGTGACTGCCAATACTAAGATCAGCGGTGTAAACGTCTTGCTGGCATCCGGAAAGAGCGTCAAACAATAGCGAATCATTCCAAATGTTCCTACTTTATCTAGAACACCCAAAAGTAAAACTGAAGTTCCAGGTGTCGCCGATTCGGCGGCATCGGGTAACCACGTGTGAAGTGGCCATAGTGGAGCTTTAATTGCAAAGGCGATAAAGAAACCTAAGAACAAAAGATTTTGGGTCGTTGAACTCATTTCAAGTTGTGAAAGTGCGGCTAAATTAAAAGTGTGTCCACCTTGTGTACCTGAGATTACATAAAGTGCAATGATCGAGGCGAGCATTAACAAACCACCAAAAAGACTGTAAATCAAGAACTTGACTGCCGCCGCTGATCGTTCGCCGGTGCCATATCCACCGATAAGGAAGTAGACCGGAATTAACATCGCCTCGAAGATTACATAAAAGAGAAATACATCGGTGGCTGCAAAAACGCCAATCATCATCGTCTCTAGTACAAGAATAAGAATATAGAAAGTTTTAACGCTCCAACGTCCACCATGAGGCTCATTCCAGCCCGCTAAAATAACTACAGGAGCGAGAATAGTGGCCATCAAAATCAGAACTAAAGCAAGGCCATCGATTCCAAGCGCATAGTTGATTCCCAATGAAGGAATCCACGAATACTTTTCAATGAATTGAAGCTCAACGTTATCGCGCTGGAAGCCAGCGGCCAATGCAATTGTTGCGCCCATAACAATCAGGGATGTTACAAGGGCTACTTGCTTTACTAACTTTTCATTTGCCTTTGGAAGAGCAACAATTGCGATTGACCCTACAAGAGGCAAAATCATTAGGAGTGTTAACGACATCATTTTTTAAACCACCACCCAGATTGCTGCAACCAGCGCAAGTGCGCCAATCAAAATTAACACTGCATAGCTGCGGACAAAGCCCGTTTGGATGCCTCGAAGAGCCAATGCTGAGCCAAGGGTTGCTCGACCAACTCCACGCACTGTGCCATCAATTACGGCCTCATCGGTCTTAACTAAAACCGAGGTCAATGCCACTCCAGGACGCATAAAGACCGCTTCGTTAAAGCGATCCTGCATCAAATCTTGACGCGCGATTTTGGTAAATATCGAAACCTTGGTTGGGGCAATTGAGTCAACTTCACTTAACCCATATTTTATAAATGCGAAGGCAACGCCAAGTGCGACCATTACTAATGCCAAAATAGAAACAACCATCGGTGAAAGAAGTTGAGTATGTTCGCCATGGTTTTCAAATAACGGTGAAAGCCAGTTAACTAATGCATCTCCGTGACTTAATAGATAGCCCGATGTAACTGATCCAATTGCAAGAATAGCCATTGGAAGCCACATCAACCAAGGGGATTCATGTGGGTGTGCTTCTTCATCCCAACGAGATGTCCCAGTAAATGTGAGAACCATGACGCGCGTCATGTAGAAAGCGGTGATACCTGCGCCTAACAAAGTTACGCATCCGAGAATTACTCCTTTTAAGCCGCCAGAGTTAAATGCGGTTTCAATTATCATATGCTTTGAATAAGAGCCGGCAAATGGTGGAACGCCCAGAATCGCTAAATAACCAAGACCAAATGTTGCAAATGTTATCGGCATGAATTTTCGAAGTGCACCATATTTACGCATATTTACTTCGTCATTCATTCCATGCATAACCGAGCCGGCACCCAGGAACATCCCCGCTTTGAAGAAACCATGTGTCAATAGGTGCATAATGGCAAATGCATAACCCACTGGGCCAAGACCTGCACCCAAAATCATGTAACCAATCTGTGACATTGTCGATGCCGCAAGCGCTTTTTTAATATCATCCTTGGCCGTACCTATAAGTGCACCAAACATCAGAGTAATTGCCCCGACAATTACAACTAATAACTGGGCCGTTGGGGCGGCATCGAATATGAAGTTAGATC
>JAYTTL010000047.1:0-2487 GCA_043745325.1 Actinomycetes bacterium | reverse complement strand
CCGTCGGAACTGGGCGGCTTAGATGAATTCGTCGAATTCTTCCGGGCTTCGGTTAGTTCTTTTTCCAGCTTCTGAATGTCTTTCTCTTGCTGGCCGATTTGCTTGTCTTGGTCCTCAATCTGCTTCCGGGCCTGTTCCAGCTCGCGTTCAAGCTTTCTCACCAGCTCGCGCAGCTTCTCGGTCTCTTCAGGCTTTACAACACGCGCCGGTTTGTGGCTCTTTGGTCCCAAACTTTTACTGTGACAAATGTGTTGGCTATTGTCGAGTCCCTTCTCGCCAGAAATCAGCCAGAGTGGGCTGAATTGTTACAATAAAGTACTGTAAAAGACACTACCGTTATAATCAAATGCTGTGCATAACTGCACCGCAACAGCGCCAGCTCGCATGGCCATCAGAACCTGTCGTTCATCAACCATCCCCCCAGTCGCTACTATAGAAATATCTCGCTCTGCGCAGTCATTCTTCAGCCCTTTGATCATGGTTAACGTACTGTCGAAAAGTAGGTCACCTGTCATCACGCCTCCTGTCAGGTTTCTTTCTTCATCTTGATGAATAAACGGCTGCACATCCATCTTTCGACTATTGGCGACAATGAGACCAGCATCCCCATGACACTTTAGCTTGTCTAATAAATCTATTGCTTGCTTCGTTCCTGGTAACCATTCGAGTTCTCGAGGGATTTTAATAAAAACAGGTAGATTTGGAAACGCCTTCAAAAAGCGATCAACACTGTCCAGTGTTTCCTGCCATTTGTCCGCGATAGTTTCAAAGAAAGATGCATTTACTTGCATTGAGCGCATTGAGTACTTCAGATTCAGTTCCCAGAAATCTGCGCTAGCACATTTTTGCTTTAAATCTTCAAAGTCTTCTTTGTCCGTCGACAGCACACTTACTCCGATCTTTGTTTTCGGAAGGATTCGCTTGGCCTCAGACAGTAAAGAGGATGCTTCTTCATAACTTTTCAACTCTTTTAACTTAGGTCCATCACAATAGTATCCACGGCCATACCTGGCCAATGATGATTGAGTCTTCTCTCGAATCGACGATTTTGCGCCCGATTCGTTACGATCAATTCGTGTGCAAGTCTTGAGCGTGATTGCAGCTGGTTCAAACTCATTCCAAGATCGAAACGTTGATATGCTTTCTGAAGGGTGAGATGAAGCTATCCAACAAGGGTTGGTTAATATCACTACTGTCCGGCTATCGTTTTTTGGAGCCGAGCAACCCTTTCATAATTAGCTGTATGAGAGGTGGTCTCTCCGTTTTGGATTTCAACTTTTTCAGACTCTTATGATAAGCCGGTCCCAAATATGCAGACAGCCGACAATCGGTTATGCATGCCGGTCGTATGGTTTTCTCCCAATTGATGGATCACCTTCCATCCCATGAGTTTCATAAGTGTGTGGAACGTTATCGTGGCGATTATAAATTCCGGGGCTTTTCCTGCCAAGATCAATTCTTTTGTTTTGCTTTTGCTCAACTTACTTTTCGCGAGAGTCTTCGCGACATTGAATCCTGTCTGCGATCCGTCGATAACAAGCTTTACCACATGGGCTTTCGCGGCAAGATATCTCGATCTACAATGGCCGATGCCAACGAGGCTCATGACTGGCGCATCTATGCCGACTTCGCCCAGGTATTGGTCAATATCGCCAGGCCGATGTACGCGAAAGAGCCGCTTGGCTTTGATCTCAACAACACCGTGTATGCCTTGGATTCCACTACAATCGATCTCTGCTTGTCAGTGTTTCCGTGGGCGCGCTTTCGAGCCCACAAGGCGGCCGTGAAAATGCACACTCTGCTCGATATACGTGGCCCAATCCCCACTTTCATTGAAGTTTCCGATGGAAAAATGGCCGATGTTAAAATTCTTGACCCTTCATTTTACCCCCGGAGCCTGGTTCATTCTATTTGATGGATCGTGCCTATGTTGATTTCAAGC
Source organism: Actinomycetes bacterium (assembly GCA_043745325.1). Lineage (GTDB taxonomy): Bacteria > Actinomycetota > Actinomycetes > Nanopelagicales > Nanopelagicaceae > Planktophila. Next base: position 545 of record JAYTTL010000047.1, on the reverse strand, counting down.
GACTCCACGCCTTCCAAAGGGCTGGAGCTTTCTTTGTTACACGCACCAAGAAAGGAATCTTGCTGAACCGCCGGTACTCTCATCCGGTGGACATTACCACTGGTCTTGTCTCGGATCATACCGTTGTACTGGCGTCCAAGGGCTCACGAAAGAACTATCCTGAGGCTCTTCGCCGTGTCCATTTTCACGATGTCGAACAACATCGCTATCTGAAGTTTCTGACTAACAATTTCGACTTACCGGCGCTGACCATCTGCCATCTCTACAAGTCTCGCTGGCAGGTGGAACTGTTCTTCAAATGGATCAAACAGCACCTCCGAATTAAGGCATTTTACGGATATAGTGAAAATGCCGTGAAAACTCAGATCTGGATTGCCGTAGCCGTGTACGTACTTGTGGCCATCGTCAAAAAGCGCTTGACGTTGGAGGGCAGTCTCCATGAAATCCTACAGGTGGTGAGCCTCACCTTGTTCGAGAAAGTGCCGCTTTTACAGGCCTTCGGAGACTCCACCTCCCAAGAAAAATATAGTGATAATTCTAATCAA
>JAYTTL010000046.1:0-2489 GCA_043745325.1 Actinomycetes bacterium | reverse complement strand
ATCCAGCGAAGGGCCGCCCATGAGTGAGATTGAAATTGCACCTGGAAAGCGTGCCCGAACTGCCTTTTCATTTGATGACATTGCCATTGTCCCAAGCCGTAGAACACGCGACCCTGAGGAAGTATCAACGGCGTGGCAGATCGATGCCTATAAATTTGATCTACCTATGTTGGCGGCTCCCATGGACTCAGTTGTTTCGCCAGAAACGGCGATTGAAATCGGTCGCCTCGGTGGTGTGGGAGTTTTAAATCTAGAAGGTCTTTGGACGCGTTATGAAGATCCCCGCATTCCATTAGGTGAAATTGCTTCCATGCCAGATAAACATGCAACAATGCGAATGCAAGAAATTTATAATGAACCAATCAAACCTGAACTTATTAAGGCGCGAATTACGCAGATTCGCGATGCAGGAGTTACCGTTGCCGCCTCACTCTCACCTGCGCGTACAGCTCAACTACACAAAGCTGTCATCGATGCCGGCGTAGACATCTTTGTTATCCGCGGAACAACGGTTAGCGCCGAGCATGTCGCAGCCGAGCGAGAGGCTTTGAATTTAAAGAAATTTATTTATGAACTCGATGTACCTGTCATTGTTGGCGGTGTTGCGACCGCGACTGCGGCGTTGCACTTAATGCGAGCTGGGGCTGCCGGTGTTTTAGTTGGTTTTGGCGGCGGTGCCACACACACAACGCGTAAAGTTTTAGGAATTGAAGTGCCTATGGCATCGGCAGTTGCTGAAGTTGCATCTGCCCGACGTGAATATCTCGATGAGTCTGGTGGGCGATACGTTCATGTCATTGCAGATGGCGCAGTTGGCCGCAGCGGTGATATCGCAAAGGCCATTGCATGCGGAGCCGATGCCGTGATGATGGGTTCGCCACTTGCTAAGGCGATCGAAGCACCTGGACTTGGCTGGCATTGGGGATCAGAGGCACATCACCAAGTGTTACCGCGTGGAGAGCGCGTTGCAGTCGGCACAGTTGGCACACTTGAGGAGATTCTTCTCGGACCATCGCACACATCGGATGGCTCAATGAATTTATTTGGCGCGCTGCGTCGCGCCATGGCGACCTGCGGATACTCCGATGTTAAAGAGTTTCAGCGCGTAGAGGTACTTATTCACCGTGCCTAATGATCGTGGCGTATTAGTAGTCGATTTCGGAGCGCAGTATGCCCAGTTGATTGCGCGTAGGGTGAGAGAGGCTAATGTTTTCAGCGAAATAGTCGCATCAACAATTACAGCTGCGGAGATTCGGTTGAAGAATCCCTCAGCAATTATTCTCTCGGGTGGTCCTTCAAGTGTGTACTCCGAAAATGCGCCCAGTTTTGATGCGGAGATTTTTACCCTCGGAATCCCAATATTAGGAATCTGTTATGGATTTCAAGTGATGGCAGTAGCACTTGGTGGAACGGTAACCCAGACCGGTAAATCCGAATTCGGTCGCACAGAATTTCACGTCGTGCCATCAACGAAAATCTTTTCAAATCTTGAATCTCAGCAAAGAGTTTGGATGTCACACGGGGACAGCGTCACAAGCGTGCCGCCCGGGTTCACTGTCTGCGGTTCAACGCAAGATACACCAATCGCGGCATTTGAAAATGCAACGGGGCAATTAGCCGGAGTTCAGTTTCATCCAGAAGTTTTGCACACCGAGCACGGCCAAGTGATCTTACATAATTGGTTAACGACTATTGCAGGGTGCCAACCAACATGGACGGCTTCAAATATCGCGCAGAGCGAAATTGCAAAAGCTAAAGCGATCATCGGTGACAAGAGAGTTATTTGTGGTTTATCAGGTGGAGTCGATTCTGCCGTTGCCGCCGCAATTATTCAACGCGCAGTGGGAAGTCAATTGACCTGCGTTTTTGTAGATCACGGTCTATTGCGCATGGGAGAGGCCGAACAAGTCGAACGCGACTTTGTTGACTCCACTGGCATCACATTAGTTGTTGTAGATGCAAAAGAGGTTTTTCTGTCGGCGCTCCAAGGTGTCATCGATCCAGAGGAGAAGCGTAAGATTATTGGGCGCGAATTTATTCGTGCATTTGAAAAAGCCGCACGCGATATAGCATCGGGAGGAGATGTTGAATTCTTAGTGCAAGGGACCCTATATCCAGATGTTGTTGAATCCGGTGGTGGAAGCGGTACCGCGAATATTAAATCTCATCACAACGTTGGTGGCCTGCCAGATGATTTGAAGTTCTCACTCATCGAACCGCTACGCACTCTCTTTAAAGACGAGGTGCGGGCAGTGGGAAATGAACTTGGTTTGCCTCAAGAGATAATCTGGCGTCAACCATTTCCAGGTCCTGGCCTTGGAATTCGTATTATTGGGGAAGTCACCCACAATCGTTTAGAGATACTACGCCAGGCCGATTCCATCGCCCGCTTTGAACTAAAGGCGGCAGAGCTCGATCGAGATATCTGGCAGTGTCCGGTTGTTCTTTTAGCCGATGTCCGTTCAGTTGGCGTACAAGGCGATGGCCGT
>JAYTTL010000045.1:0-2506 GCA_043745325.1 Actinomycetes bacterium | reverse complement strand
CAGATTGCCAGGAATTATCGGCGGCAGATGTTCGAATGGTCCAGGTTATACCATCAGGGCTGGTCATGACCCGATTGCCGGTACCAGTATTTGCAACTGCCACAAAAAGCGCGTTGGCGTAAACTACAGATTTCCAAAAATTATCAGCCGCAGAGGTTCGCGAGGTCCAGGTTATACCATCCGGACTCGTCATAACCCGATTGCCGGTTCCGGTAGAAGCCACCGCGACGAAAACGCCGTTGCCATAAGCAACCGATTGCCAGTCAAGATCAGCCGCAGATGTTCGAATAACCCAGGAAACACCATCTGTACTTGTCAGTACACGGTTGCCTGTGCCCGTACTGGCAACAATAACAAACGTTCCGTTGCCGAAACAAACCGACCGCGAGACATTTGTGCTTGCCGTATTGCACAAGGACCATGTGACGCCGTTGTCCTTGGATCGCATGACGGCTTGATTTGAGCTAGCTAATGTCGAAGTCGCAACAAATGTGCCGTTACCATAAACAACAGAAGTCCAGCCGCTATCAGCAGGCAAGGTTCGGGGTGTCCAGGTCTGATTGGTGATGTCATATTGGCAAGACATGACGCGGTTGCCGGTGCCAGTATTAGCAACAGACACAAACTGTCCGTTGCCATAAGTGACAGATGTCCAGCTATTATCAGCCGCAGTTGTTCGAAGAGTCCAAGTTGCTCCATCCAGACTGGTCATAACACGATTGCCGGTTCCGGTCTGGGCTACTGCCACAAACAAGCCGTTGCCATAGCAAACCGAATACCAGCTATTATCAGCCGCAGATGTTCGAGAGGTCCATGTTATTCCGTCCGGACTTGTCATAACTCGATTGCCGGTGCCCGTAGCAGCGACGGCGACAAACAGGCCGTTACCATACACAACGCCTTGCCAGGAATTATCAGCAGCAGAGGTTCGGGTTGTCCAGGTTGTTCCGTCTGGACTCGTCATGACACGATTGCCCGTGCCTGTAGTAGCAACAGCCACAAACAAGGCATTGCCATAAATTACAGATTGCCAGTTGTTATCAGCGGCAGATGTTCGAATGGTCCAGGTGGTGCCGGTTGGGCTCGTCATGACACGATTGCCGGTACCAGACTGAGCAACGGCGACAAATACACCATTTCCGTAGGTCACCGAACGCCAATCATTATCGGCAGCAGATGTTCGCGTTGTCCAGGTTGTTCCGTCCGGACTCGTCATGACACGATTGCCCGTGCCGGAATTGGCAACAGCCACAAATGTTCCGTTACCAAAACAAACAGAAATCCAGGCATTATCGACGGAGTTCGTTCGAGTTGTCCAGGCGACGCCATCTGTACTCGTCATAACACGAGTAAGAGTGCCCGTATCGGAAACAGCCACAAATGTTCCGTTGCCAAAGGCAATGCTATTCCAGTTATTGTCTGCCGGATAGTTTCTTGAAATCCATTTGCCGTTTTTTAAAACGGACGTTTTAACCGTCTGAACGTTTGGAGACAACGTTATATCCTGAGATACCAATTCGGTCTCGTTGGTGTATCCTTTGATTACCGAACGCTTACCAAAGCCCTGACCAACATTGAGTTTGGCCGTCACAAGAGCAGCGGGGTTGTATCCATCGCCGCCTTTGATATTAAATTTTAAAACAGCCGAAGAGTTTAATAGATGAACTAATTCTTCTTCGTAAATCGGATAGGCAAACTTGACAGTCGTAACACCCGTCTGGCCGGTTGTGCGGGTAATTTTTGCAGAATTTAAAGACCTTGGAGATAAGCCTGGAGCAGCATCGACGGTCATGGCCTGTGTGGCCCCGTTAGTAAGGTGCCAGCCATCAGCGGTATACGCAGTAGTAGATGCTGCAACGCTAAGATGTTCGCCCCGTTGCCAGACTTCAAATCCGCCGTTACGTTTCATGATATTCTGTGTCTTGGGGATAAAATAATCATCTCCAATCCGTAGTCCGTTTTTAACCTGAAATTCTTTAAAACTCATTTAGTTCCCTATCCCTAAATTTCTTTTAGTTATTTATGAAGCTATACATCACACGAAGCGGAAGCATGAATATAATATCCGCCACCCCCCGTCACACCAATACTACTATAAACTACAATACCCTCATGTGCCGGATTATACAGAGTAGGAATTGGCGTAGTGACGTTTGTATTCCAATTGGCAGAGGCGGCATCGGGAGCGTATGTTGTTATGGAAGACATGGTATCTCGGAAAAGAAAATTCCATTTTGCAAAAAGGGTTGGAGCCTGGGTAGCAATAGTATATAAAGCGCCTTGATAGGTTGTTGTGGCTTGTGCCGGAGCGACGGTATATGCAAATGTCTTGGCATAAAGCCGTTTACACAACGCATATGACTCTTCGAACGGCACGGAGGAAGAAATTGGGTCGTAGGTCGAGAGTGTCGTGTCCGGAACGGTTTCTAAAATAATATCATCGATATAGACGGATTCGTCTGCTACGGCGGTTCCGACCGGAGTCCAACTAAACGATAGCTCCCCG
>JAYTTL010000044.1:0-2508 GCA_043745325.1 Actinomycetes bacterium | reverse complement strand
AGCCTGATTTTGGTCTCTTTGGGCAGTTCAATCTCCTAGGTTCTTTTGACCGAATCTCATTAGTGGCTGGAATACTGTTTATATTTACTTTAATGCTTTCTGATTTTTTTGATACGGTTGGAACAGTTACCGCAATTGGATATGAAGCTGGTCTAATCGATAGTGAAGGAAATATTCCTAATAATGACCGGATATTACTTGTTGATTCACTTGCTGCAGTAGCCGGTGGTGTGGGAAGCATCTCTTCAAACACAAGTTATATTGAATCTGCCGCTGGCGTAGGAGAAGGCGCACGCACTGGACTTGCATCCGTTGTTACGGGAGTTTTGTTCTTGCTAACAACGTTCCTGGCGCCATTAGTAGCGGTTATCCCCTATGAGGCAGCTACTCCAGCACTTGTCATTGTGGGCTTCCTCATGATGACTCAGATTAAGAAAATCGATTGGGAAGACTTCGGGATTGCAATTCCCGCTTTTTTAACCATCATCTTAATGCCATTTACATACAACATCTCGGTAGGTATCGGCGCCGGGTTTATTTCTCACGTAGTTATCCGACTCGTTCAAGGCCGTCGTAAAGATGTTCATCCATTACTCCTGCTTGTATCAGGCCTATTTGTGATTTATTTCTTTGCCTCTCCTATTAATGCTTGGATTGGATAACTTCCTTAGTTGAAGAATTCACATACCCCACAGATTTTTTGTGGGGTATGTGAATTTCTACCAATGAATGACCGCGCTACCCTGACTGGTTAAAATTTCATTAGCTCGCGAAAAGGGTCTAGAACCAAAAAACCCACGATATGCCGACAATGGACTTGGATGCGCTGATGTGATGGTCAACTCATCACGAAAATAACCAGCGAGCTCTTGAGCATTTTTTCCCCATAAAATAGCAACAATTGCTTGAGCACCTAGAACCTTCGCTATGTCATCGGTAATGGCTTGCCACCCGATATTCACATGAGCGAGAGACTGACCCACCTGCGTAGTCAAAATTCGATTAATTAAAAGCACGCCTTGGTCACTCCATCTTTGGAGGTCGCCATTTTCTGGGCTGGAGTCAGGATAATCGGCAGTTAATTCCTTAAAGATATTTTTTAATGTCGCAGGGAGTTTAGAAATCTGCGCGCCTACTGAAAAAGCCAATCCTTGTGCATATCCAGGCCTCGGATAGGGGTCTTGACCAAATATCACTACTCGAATGCCAGAAATTGGAAGTTTAAGGGCCCGCATAATATTCTCATGATTTGGAGCAATGTTCTGACCTGCAAGTGCGGACTCGATTTTATCAAATTGGGTTTTGTGATCCGCCAACTCGTGTTGCCACTCTGAATGCATCTGATTGAATAATTTCACCTTTTTATATTCGTGCACGAGCTGAGAATCTACCACCGTGTGCATGTACTTCAATCTCAGTCTGAAAAACTGCAGAAATGTACTCGGAGGTAATTACTTGCTCGACTGGCCCTGAAGCCATAGCTAAACCATTCTTGAGCAATAAAGCGTGAGTTGTTCCGATGGGGATCTCTTCAATGTGATGGGTGACCAGAACAGTTGCCGGAGATGTTGAACTTAAAGAAAACTCGGCAAGCCTTCGCAGTAAGTCTTCCCGCCCTCCAACATCCAAGCCTCCTGCCGGTTCATCGAGAAGTAAAAGTTCAGGATCAGTCATTAGTGCTCGTGCAATTTGTACACGCTTTCTCTCACCTTCGCTGAGGGTTTGATACACGCGATCGGCTAGCTCTCGAACTCCAAAAGTGGTGAGCAAAGCCATTGCACGAGATTCATCCCACAAATCATAAATCTCATTCCATCGTCCCAGAATCGCATAAGCAGCGGTCAAGACGACGTCTTTTACTTTTTCATTCTCTGGAATTTCGTAGGCAGCGAGGGCGCCGCATAGGCCAATTCTTGTTCTGAGTTCAAATAAATCAACCTTCCCCATTTCTTTGTCGAGGATTTTGACCCTACCCTTAGTTGGAAAAATATTGGTTGAAAGTAATTGCAAGAGTGTCGACTTCCCAGCCCCGTTTGGACCCAGAACCACCCATCTCTCTCCTACATCTATCGAAAAATTAATAGGTCCAAGAATAGATTTACCTTCACGCAGAACGTGGGTATCAGTGAGTTCTAAAACATGAATACCGGCCATAGAGCAAAAAGATACTGGGTAGTTGATAAAAGAAGGTGCATTAACGGTAATGGCGTTAAGTGATTCGCGATAAACTCATTTTCTTATGACAAATACGCGCGAAATTGATCAATTCACGGGACTTATCCTGCTCACTGGCAACGACAAACCTGGCATCACGGAGTCTCTTTTCGCGACTCTCTCGCCGTTTTCAGTCGCAATTTTAGATATCGAGCAAGTCGTTATCAGTCATCGATTAATTCTAACAGTCCTGATTTCCCTAAATCCCGCGCATGAAAAAGCTATCGTTGCCGATTTACTTCAATGCGAGCAATCAATGGGTGTCGAAATCGCAACTCTATTTTCTACGAATAC
>JAYTTL010000043.1:0-9299 GCA_043745325.1 Actinomycetes bacterium | reverse complement strand
TTGACGGTGTTGCAATAAATGGTTTAGCGATGGCGATTACAAGTGTTTTTTACATGCCGATTGCGATTGCTTTCTGGCCAAGCGAACCTGTTTCGACTAATGCAATTGCAGCCCTTATTGCGCTAGGTGTCTTTTCTACTGCGATTGCTTTTTGGCTCTTCTTCAACGTTATTGTCGAAATCGGTGTAGCGCGCGGATCACTCACGACATATGTCAATACGGCGGTAGCTGTTGTTCTGGGAATTATTATCCTGAACGAGCCCATTACAGTTGGAATTATCGTTGGCCTACCACTTGTATTGCTTGGCTCTTACTTAGCCAGCCGTAAGGTTGCCCTAGCTGTTAGCCCCGAACCCTAAGCGCTCTAGCAGTTTTGGATCGCGTTGCCACTCTTTTGAAACTTTGATGTGTAGCCCTAAGAAAATCTTGGCAGCTAAGGCTCGCTCAATGTCGGCACGCGCACGGATTCCAATCTCTTTTAATCGAGAACCTTGATGGCCCAATAAAATCGCGCGCTGTGAATCCCGCTCGACATGAATTGTTGCATGCACATCGAAAAAGGGTCGAGAGCCTTTTTCATCGCGTTCGGCGAACTCATCTATTGTGACCATAATTGAATGCGGCAGCTCTTCACGAACATCCTGAAGGGCGGCTTCACGGATGAATTCACAGATTAGCTGCTCAATACCTTGATCACTCGTAGTTCCGACTGGGTAATAAGCCGGTCCAATGGGAAGGTTTTTACCAATGAGTTCATTTAATAAATCAATCTGGTCGTGAATCCCAGCCGAGACCGGAATAATTTCATCCCAGATAAATCCCTGCGCCAACTCCATGATGCCGGCAAGACGCAACGCTAACTTTTCTTTTGAAATCAAATCTGTCTTGGTGATAACGGCAAATTTTTTAGCTTTTGGGTGATTGGCTATTTCATTTACGATGAAGAGATCTCCTGCACCTGATGTCTCATCGGCCGGAATACACATCAGGATGACATCGACGGAATCTAAACTTTGATTGACAACGGCGTTGAGGCGATGCCCAAGCAGCGTCTTAGCTTTGTGGACACCTGGAGTATCAACAAGCACGGCTTGGAAATCGGCGCCATGAACGATGCCACGTATTGCACTGCGTGTCGTGTTGGGGTGGTGGGATGTAATGGCAATCTTGCTGCCCACTAAAGCGTTAATGAGCGTGGATTTTCCAACATTTGGGCGCCCTACGATTGCGACGAAGCCCGAATGTGTCATGAGCGTATTCTCTCATCTATTAGCACCGACAAACTCCACAGCATCGGCAACAGATGTAACAATCTCGGCTGCGCGCTCACCGATTAATCGATGGCATCCTTCACTGGTCGGTGAATTAATGGGACCTGGAATTGCCATCACCGGTCGCAACAAATCTGCGGCATCTCGCGCGGTGCGCAACGATCCACTGCGAAAGGCCGCCTCAACAACGAGAGTCGCCTTAGAAATAGCGGCGATTAATCGGTTACGGGTTAAAAATCTAGCTGGTAGAGCTGGATGTCCTGGCATCACTTCGGTAATAATCGCGCCGCCTTCGCAAATCTGAGCAAATAATCGTTCATTCCCAGCTGGATAATTAACATCGATTCCAGATGCAATTACAGCAACGGTAATACCTTCGGCAATCAAGGCACCTTTATGTGCATAGGAATCAATGCCGTAAGCCCCACCACTAACGATGGCCCATTCGCGATCAACGAAACCTGCAGCGAAATCCCCAGCATTTCGTGCACCGTAGTTCGTTGGGTTACGAGTTCCGACAATGGCCAGTGATTGCATCGATAACACTTCGAGATTTCCTTTGGAAATCAAAGCAATAGGTGGATTTACTAGTTCTTCCACGGCCGCCGGCCACATCACATCTCCTGGTACTACAAATTGTGCGTGCGCTTTATCGACGGCACTCAAAACATTATCGGCAGATGTCAATGCAATCGCGTTAATTAACTTCCCGAATTTTACTGTGTCGTAACTCCCACCCTGTAGTTTTTCAATAGTTTTTTGCGCACCTTGAGAGAAAATCTCTTGGGACCAGAAAGAATGCCCTCCTTCGATTGCACTAAAGAGAACGGCTCGGGATTCGCGTTCATTCATATCTCAACACCTCCGCGAATCGAATGTGCCTGCTTAACATCGGCCAAAGTCGGAAGAACATGTCCATGTAAATCCGAGAGCGTCCATGACACTCGCACAATTTTGTGCAGACCTCTTGCCGTAATATGTTCGCGTTCGAGTTCATCATGTAGAAAACTCATCGCTGCGCGCTCTGGCTGGAAGTTTGTGCGCAGCGCTCGGGCTGGAATCTGCGAATTAAGGCTATAGCCAAGCCCTGCAAATCGCTGCTCAGCAACAGCGCGGGCGGCGATAACCCGCGCGCGAATAAGCGCGCTCGTCTCACCAAGCTCAATTCTGGCCATGTCAATACGCCCAACGGGATCTACGTGGACCCGCAAATCAATTCGATCCATCAGTGGACCTGAGAGTTTTCCTAAGTAGCGACGCACTTGTGCCGATGTGCATGTGCAGCTTCGGCCTCTCCCACTGAATTTTCCGCATGGACATGGATTCGCTGCAAGCACTAATAAAAATTGGGCCGGAAAAGTAACATTTCCAATACTGCGAGCAATCGTGACAGTTCCAGCCTCTAATGGTTGACGCAATGAATCTAGAACACCTGTTGCGCATTCAGGTGCTTCATCGATAAAGAGAACGCCGTGATGTGCCAATGAACACGCACCTGGTCTTATGGCGTGCGTGCCTCCCCCGACCATCGCCACTCGTGTTGTGGTGTGATGAGGAGAAACAATCGGGGCAACAAGGGATGTAGGAGATCTTGTTGTAAAGCTTCCAGCTAATGAGTGCACGGATGTAACTTCTAGGGCTTCGGTGATTTTTAGGGCCGGCATAATCGTTGGTATTCGCTGCGCAATCATTGTTTTTCCAGCACCTGGTGGGCCAATGAGCAAAATATGGTGTCCACCTGTTGCCGCGATTTCTGCAGCTAAGCGCGCTTCGGGCTGACCTGCAACATCAGCAAAATCTAAATGTTCTTCACTCTCATTCCATTGGTAATTAATCTCTTGGGCAATCTCACGCTCTCCATTTCGTAGCCAATGAAGAACGTGCTTTAAATGCGCCATTGCAATAATCTCCATGCCCTGCATTAATCCAGCTTCACTGGCGTTAGCAGCTGGTACTACTGCGGTTCTAATCCCGGATTTGAAGGCGGCCATTAACGCCGGCAAAACACCTCGTACCGAACGAATACGACCATCGAGTGAGAGTTCACCGAGAAAAACAACATCACAGATGCGCTCGGGAGGGATAGTTTCGTGCGCACTCAGCAATGCGATACAAATAGCTAAATCAAATCCCGAACCACTCTTAGGTAACCACGCAGGTGATAGTGAAACCGTCACCTTTCTATTGGGCCAGAGCTCTGCGCAGTTCACCATCGCTGATCGCACGCGCTCACGCGACTCTGAAAGGGCGGCATCTGGTAGGCCAAGCAGGCAGTACATGGGCAGCCCATCGGCGATATCGACTTCAACGTTAACGACATGCCCGTCTAAACCAAGGAGGGCAATGGAATTAGTCTGGGCAAGAGTCATAGAACGTTTGACCTGTACTCGATGGAGTGAGAGCCATCGGGTGCAATTAATACTGCCGCAACATCGATCTGATATTCGCTACCTAAACAACCATGGGTTGCCAGCCAGCCAAGGGCTAAACGCTGCATTCGAAGCGCCTTCTCGCGATTAATCGCTTCTAATGGATGGCCAAAAGCAAGGGACGATCGTGTTTTGACTTCAATAAAAGCGAAGACTCCGCTTGGCTGAAGTGCGATAATATCGATTTCGCCTTCGCGAATACGCCAATTTCGATCAATAATTTCTGAGTTTTTAGCAGTTAAATAGTGCGTAACAACTTCTTCGCCAAAGGCGCCTGTGCGTTGATTATTTTTTGTGTGCATAGTGCAGGACGATAAGTACACGCCATGACAAAGCAGAACGATCTGAATTTACTTGTGGATGAGTGATGCAATATTTGAAAATGAGCGACGGTGCTCTATACACACACCATGGGTATTGAGGGCCGCGGTGTGTGCGGCGGTGATATAGCCCTTATGCTGCGCAAAACCATAAACTGGAAACTGCGCACCTAAATCACGCATGATGCGATCTCTAGTTACTTTTGCGATAATCGAAGCGGCACTGATGGAAACAACAACTTGATCACCTTTCCACACGGCTAAATTAGGAACTCCTAAACCTTCAATGGCATAGCCATCGGTTAAGACATACGCCGGTGTCATCTGTAATCCATGTACCGCACGACGCATTCCATCAAGATTTGCAACATGCACTCCACGGACGTCAACCTCTAGTGCGGGAACAATGACGACGCTTACTGATTGAGCGAGTGAATGAATTACTTCGAAGAGTTCTTCGCGCTTTTTTTCTGAAACTTCTTTTGAGTCGCGCACAACTGAAAGCTCTGGTGCAAAGAGATCTTTTAAAATAACTGCTGCAATTATGAGTGGGCCTGCACAGGCGCCACGTCCTGCTTCGTCAACGCCTGCAATGGGTAAAATTCCCGCATTGAACAGTGACTGCTCAATTACCTTCATGAAAATCTACTTTAAAACATCAATCTGCGGAATATATTTAGCGTGCTTGATGGGCCAAATAATTCCAAATACTCGTCCAGTCACGCGGTTCAGCGGGACCATTCCTTTATTGATGTCATCTTGGTGATAACGAGAATCGGCACTTGCGCCGCGGTGATCTCCCATTACCCAAATCTTGCCCTCCGGCACAGTGACATCGAACTTCATATCACTTGGAACATTTCCCGCAAATATATATGGCTCTTTAATCTCGGTACCAGTAACCGTCAAATTCCCATTCACCGAACAGCACACCACGTGATCTCCTGCTACCCCAATAACGCGCTTCACCAAGTATTGCTTTGCCGGATTTGGAAGAACGCCCACTGCAACTAAACCAACTTTGAGTGTGGCAATGTACTTGTTAGATGAGCTATCAATTGATTTAGGTAACCAATTGGCTGGATCTCTAAAGACGACAATATCTCCACGCGAAATCTGACCTGAGATGAATGGGACTTTGTTTACAGCCACACGATCTTGAATTTGCAAAGTATTTTCCATAGAGCCTGATGGAATATAGAAAAACTGAACAAGAAAAGTTTTAATAATGAGGGAGACAACAAGAGCGGTAATTACAAGGATAGGCAGCTCACGTATGAGCGAACCCTTAATTCGCATCTAGGGAAGCTTTAAGCTTGTGGGGTTTCGTTAACCGCGGCTTCAACAACTGGCTCGGCTTCAACAACTGCCTCCACTACTGGTACTTGGGCAACCGGCGTTGAAAGGATTCCATCACCGTAACCCTCAACACCATCACGCTTTTCGCGGATCTTTGCTGCCTTGCCACGAAGTTCACGTAAGTAGTACAGCTTGGCGCGACGAACATCGCCCTTCTTTACTAACTCAATCTTTTCAATGACGGGAGTGTGCACTGGAAAGGTTCGTTCGACTCCAACACCGTAGGAAATTTTGCGAACTGTGAAGGTTTCGCGAACTCCATCGCCTTGGCGGCGCATCACGATTCCTTGGAAAACCTGTAGGCGGCTCTTGCTGCCTTCAATAACACGGACATGAATCTTGAGCTCATCCCCTGCACGAAACTGTGGAATGTCTTTGCGCAGGGATACTGCATCTACGGCGTCAAGGATGTTCATCTACGTACCTTCTTCTGTTCGAGATTAAAAGCATTCGCTATGGCGGTGCAGACTGCGTATCCTGCCATAAAAGGCGCTTCAAGCGTGAATTGAGGTACTAAGCGGGAATCTCTAGGCTCAATTGTGAGTGAAGGGAGGCACCACCAGCAATGGTCAGATTCGTCCCGCGCCAACTCTGAGTTCTCACCACGGCCCCAGCCTCTTGGGCAATCAGTGATCCCGCAGCTAAGTCCCACTCCATTAAGCCCGTTTCAAAATAGCCATCGACCATTCCACATGCGACAAAGCACAAGTCAGTGGCCGCGGCCCCCATTCTGCGGATATCTCGGATTTTAGGAATAAGGGCATCGACAACTTCGATCTGGTTAATGCGATCCTTCACATCATAAGCAAAGCCCGTGGCAATTAGGGCGCGATTTAATTCAACTGGGTTGTTGCACTCGATCTTTGAATTATTTAAAAAGGCTCCTCCTCCTCGGGATGCATGCCATGTAGAGGCAATTGTCGGTGAATGAACTACTCCAACCAAAGTTCCGGATTCATCTTTTACCGCGATGCTTATGTTCCATCCGGGTAGGCCATAAAAATAATTAACCGTTCCATCGACTGGATCAATAACCCATGTCAGACCACTTGTACTTTCGCGATTGGCGCCTTCCTCTCCAATGATTCCATCGTCGGGGCGTGCTTGGAGAATCGCATCAACAATAAGTTTTTCACTTTCATGGTCCATCTGGGTTGCAATATCAATCGCCGTAGATTTAATCGTTAACTCCCACGATGCGGGGCGATTAACCAATAATTCTCCGGCTTGCCGTGCGATACCAAGTGCGAGTTCAAGAAGCTGCGTCGTCTCAGTCATGATCGAAGTCTAACCCTGTCCTAGACTCATCTCTATGTTCTCGGCATACATAACCCTCTTTCGAACTCCTGGAGCGATGAAGTTCTCAATTGCCGCCCTTATCGGACGTATGCCAATTGCAATGGATTCACTGGCGCTCATTTTTATCGTCGTTGCCGCAACGAATTCATATGCTTTAGCTGGTGCATTAGGTGCAACAGCATCGATCATAATGTCAGTTAGCACTCCATATTGGTCGAGGGTTGCAGACCGAATCGGGCAGCAGGCAATGATCATGCGCGCTGTGCCCATGAAACTTGTTGGACTAGGATTATTTCTAATCCTTGTTTTCAATCAAGCACCGATCTGGACATGGTTTATCTCCATCATTTTTGCTGAGGCAACATCGGTGAACGCGGGTGGGCTAGTCCGCCGTCGTTGGCTGCATGTTTTGAGTCCAGATAAAACGTCCATCTCCGAGGATGAAAGTAACCGCCACTTAATCAATACTGCGTACTCGCTTGAAGCCCTCAACGATGAATTTGTATTTATTGCAGGTCCCATCATCGCAACGGCATGTGCAACATTGATTGCACCATCTGCTGGAATCATCGCGGGAATGGGCTTCATGGCAATCGGTATGCCGATATTTGCGATGCAGAGAGCAACCGAGCCGCCATCCTCACCGCGTCGAGACAAAACCCCACATCCAGCAGTTATCAGAAATAAAGTTATTCAGGCAGTTGTGCTTCCGAGCACTCTGCTGGGCGGATTTTTCGGAGCGATCGCCATTGTTACCGTCGCTTTTGCCCAAGAGAGTGGCCAGAAATCACTATCAGGCATTTTGTTGGCGGTGTGGGCCTTGGGTAGCGCAGTTGCGGCAATCATTAATGGCGTTGTGAAATGGAGAATGGAGCATGCGGGACGATTCATACTCTTTTTATTCTCTTTAGCCCTCCTTTCAATCCCACTTATCTTTGTGCAATCCATAACATGGTTAGCCGTTGCGCTCTTCTTCAATGGTTTTGCTATCGCACCATTAGTGGTCAACGCATACTCCGTAGCAGAATCTGCAGTTCCTCCAGAACAGATCACTGAAGCACTTAGTTGGGTCGTGGCTGGAATGCCTTTGGGAGGCGCAATATCTGGCACCATCGCGGGTTTGATAATTGATAATCATGGAGCACAAACTGCATTTTGGGTTCCATTGGGGTTTGTAATCGCCGCCCTGATAGCCACGCTGCCCTACTTCACCACTTATCGAGGGCTCATCGGTTATTCTTCCAAACATGACTGAACTGCGATTCATTGGAAAGAGCGATGAGGGCACTCACTTGTCACTTCACGATAGTGATGGCAATGAGTTCACACTACGAATTAGTGACACTCTGCGCGCAATGGTAAACCAGCCTCGTTTGACCTCGGTACCAGAACAGGAACGAGAAACAATTTCTATAAAAGAGATTCAACGCCGATTACGCGCAGGCGAACTTCCTGAAGAGTTAGCACATGAAAACAATATTTCAATAGAAAAAATCGAACGTTTTTCTGGTCCTATTATGCAAGAACGCATTTATATTATTGACCAAGCTCAGCAAATTACAATTCGTAAAGAGTCAGGACGAGAGCCGGTAAACCTTCTCGGTGTGGTTATCTCAAGGCTTGCCCCGCGAAACGTCGATTTATCTGAATTATCTTGGACCACCTGGCGCCATGAAGATGGCGTTTGGACGGTGGAACTTCACTATCCCAATAGCAGCGGCCACGGTGTTGCACAGTGGAGTTTTGATCCAACTCGACGCATGGTGGTATCACTTGATGAGAATGCCCGCTGGATGATGGGCGATGAACCAGCTCCACGCCCCGTTCCACTTGCATCATCTGGACTCATTTACTCTGATACAAACCATCCGTCTCTTCGCGCAACGTCACCATCTGAACCTGACGTTCCGCGCCTTGCCGTCATTCGTGAAGCACCAGATGATGAGGCAGTACGCGACGGAGTATCTGCGCGTGCGATTGTTCCGAGTTGGGATGAAATTATGTTTGGCATTAAACCTAGCGAAGATCAGTAAAGCGCTCGAATGATTGTCGATTCAGCGCTCTATCAAAACGGTATTCGTATTCTTGGCCCAGATGACATCTCTGATTTAGTAGATATTGCTCGCGCATCTGGTGGTTTCGTTTGGCTTGGTCTTGCATCGCCATCTCAAGAAGAGTTTGATCACATTGTAGGCGAACTTAATTTTCACCCATTAGCAGTTGAAGACGCTATACATGCCCAACAAAGACCCAAAATTGAAGAGTATGAAGGCCTGACTTTTTTCACATTAAAAACAGTCTTCTATAATGAATCAAATAGCGCGATTTCAACGGGAGAACTCATCTGTTTTGTTGAAAAAGAGTTTATTGTCATTGTGCGACATGGTGAGGGTTTACCACTTGCTTCAGTGCGTCATGAGATAGAAACGAAACCCGATTTCTTAAAACTGGGTCCATTCGCAGTATTGCACGCCGTTGTTGATCGAGTAATCGATGGTTATGCAACTATCGCCAATGAATTAGAAAACGATGTTATCAACTTAGAAACTAAGGTTTTTAGCGGCAAGCGACAGACATTTTCACAAGAGATCTATTTCCTCAAGCGCGAAATAATCGAATAT
>JAYTTL010000042.1:0-2525 GCA_043745325.1 Actinomycetes bacterium | reverse complement strand
TGAGTTGATGAGCACTTGCACCTCCCATCTTGGCACTGCTTGGCAGTGCGCCGCGCTGCGGATTACGCGGGGCGGGGAAGGCCCTTCCATTCGTTAGGCATCATCAACTCTCTTGCGTCTCCTCCGAACACTCACAACAGATCCGAAACGTCGCATGATCTTCGTCTTAGACATCACTCCGTTCGACAACACGCCATACGAAATCTCACACAGAGCGGTTGTCGCGGACGAACTGGCACGTGTCACGTTTCGCTTGATCGAGTTCAGTTTTGGGGTCACAACTTCAATTGCAGCAGCTAGCGCCTCGCTGGTAACAGCTAATGCACTGGGTGCAACTCTAGGAACATTTGGAGCAGCAGCTTCGATTTCAGGTATAGCAGTCGAGCTAACTGCAATATCTACTATTCTGTCTTCCGAACAAAATTTGCCTCCAAGCTCGATAGACGCTGCCAGAAACGTCGTGGATAGATTGACAGACACAATACCCTTGCTGGTGGGCGCACTTGAGTACCTTATTGCACAAGGACATCTTGGGGAAAAGTCGACTGCTTTAGCCGTATCTTTGTGTGAATTAGCCGATACCGTTCGTGAGGCAAAGACTTTTACGGAAAGGTTAATTGCTTCCGCTAAGTTTTTCAACACTCTCAGAGAATGGATTTCGGAGCTATATAAGTCATCAAACGCTAAGGATCATGAGCAAATGAACGACGCTAGTAACGAGACCGACTCCGACGGACGGAGCGCTCACGATCAAACCGACTCGCCAAAGCACATCCCTTGGGGTGACCCCTCTATCGGCTACCCAATGCCCGGCATTTAGGAGACTAAGGAATGAACTCACTAAATTTACTTCTTACCAAAGTTTTGACAACGCAAGATAAAGCCAGCTTGTCTGCAACATCTCCGCCGCTGGAATTGCAAGCCCTGATCGCAACAAGTGCAGCAAAGGCGGATGTTTTGCAAGCTCTGAAGAAGTCCCTTAACTCCCAAAATCTGCTCGCAAAAACTATTTCGAATAATGGCTGGAATATTTTTCCACTATCTGTAGACGCTGCACTAAATCTGACAATTTCTCTTCTTTCGCAACAGAGGTCTATCAGGGCTGAACATCGATCCGTGATTGCGGAAAGGGCATCGCTTTTTGAAACCCTCGAGAAAATTAGTGCCGAGCTTACTTTCCGCCGTAAGCCGTCTACGTTGCAGCGCTTCCGTGATCGCTTCTTAAGAGCAGACGCTCGCTTAACAAGAGCTAGAGAATCCGAAAAGCTTCTTTCAGGAGAGATCAAGAGGATCAAAGTCGAGCTGGACGAACAATTGTCTGACGATGGAATCAAAGCTAGCGCTAATCTCGTTGACTCCCTAGCGAGAATTTCATTCTGCGGCAATCCTGATCGTAGTACTGAATCAAGCCCGGAAGATTCTGCCTTCATATTCCGACTTACGGAGTCGATTGGTGCGCCAAAATACAGTACCAACTACGTAAATGCGGCCGCAGCACAACGCTATTTGCACACTGTTGCGCTGCGCCGAGAGCGGCGTGGCCGGCTGGATTACTTATTCAATCTAACTCAACAACTCTTTCAGGCCAGGCAGGCTATTTCCGCTGCCGAAGACGCTAAAGCAACAACGAATGGTGCTGAGCAGGATTCATCTCGCGCCATTGATCAGATGGAAAAAGAATTGACGCGATTGCAAGAACGCCTTGCGAGCATCGAAGGAAATTATCCAATTCGACTTGAATCGTTACTTTCTGAGTATGCATCTGTGGCCAAAGAACTGCTGGACGCCTCTCTTGCACTTTGTTTGACAGCCCGTTACCTTGGTCAAGAAATACCGGCGTTTCCCCTGAGTGAATTGCTTGCGAGCGACGAGAGAGACGAGGTCATCCTATCAAAGTACGTTGGGACTGTTCGGTCGTACACCGGTTGGCTGGCCCGGCAGAAATCAACTCAGACTTTGGGGTGCATCAGTCGAACGCTTGAGTTCAGCATTGACCAAATCGTACCCACTAAGACCGCCGGTGGCTTTGAATGTTCCGCAAACATTACATTTGAATTATTGACAAGATCGCCAATTGTGCAGGACTTTCAGGTTTTGTCCATGAACCTATCTCACGCGACATTTAGCTGGCCAGATTCTCAATTTTTCAATGACGCCAACTTTGAGGAACCTATTGGAATACTCGGCATATCTTCACTTGATTCGATTGAACTTGGCCCGCGAACCCCTGGTAATCTAGCGGGCCAACCTTTGCCACAGGAACTGGCGCTCAAGTTTTTCGTGGTAAGCCGCGTACCTTTTACAGTGCAAATCCGACTTTATTTTTTAGCTTTCTCTCGTATCACCCCATTCGCGACCATGGAAAAAGTAAATAAGTCGTTTACCCTGGGGTAAGTCTGTAGTGACCGGGCGGATGATGCCTAACCCTCTACAAGGACTCCCCCGAAGGTCAAGAAGGCTATTCGGTATTCATTTGTATTTCCTTCATAAGCCGGCTGTTTGGCTGTTGAGTTGGTTTTTCCGAG
>JAYTTL010000041.1:0-2528 GCA_043745325.1 Actinomycetes bacterium | reverse complement strand
TAATCACTTACCGTTCTGGTCCGGCTCCGGAAGAGTTCAAATCGGTATTGATGGATGTCACTTCTACTCAAAGTGTTCATCAAGCATTTGATGAAGTAGAGGAAAAATTTGGCCTACCCGAGATAATCGTTGCAAATGCTGGAATCACAAAAGATGGCCTAGTTCTTAGAATGAGTGATGAAGATTTTGAAAGCGTCATCAACGCCAATTTAACTGGGGCTTTTCGTGTTGCGCGCCGAGCGACTAAAGGTTTATTGAAATTAAAACGTGGACGATTGATATTTGTAGGCTCCGTTGTTGGAGCAATGGGCTCTGCCGGCCAAGTTAACTATGCAGCAAGTAAATCGGGGCTCGTTGGAATGGCACGATCCTTCGCCCGTGAAATTGGTAGCCGAGGTATCACATCTAATGTCATTGCTCCTGGATTTGTTGAAACCGATATGACCGCAACGTTGGATGAGAAACGGCGCAATGCAATCGCCGAATCGGTACCACTTGGAAGGTTTTGTACAGCTTCAGAAATTGCAGATGTAGTCACTTTCATCGCTTCCCCTCAGGCAAGCTATATAACGGGGGCGGTAATCCCAGTTGATGGCGGATTAGGAATGGGACACTAAATGGGAATTCTTGAAGGAAAGAAAATACTTGTAACGGGCGTGCTCACCGATGCCTCGATCGCTTTTCATATCGCTCGAATTGCGCAAGAGCAAGGTGGGGATGTTGTGTTGTCATCGTATGGCCGCGTTTTATCTCTTACGACCCGCATCGCTGGCCGGCTTCCAAGGCCTGCGCCAATCGTGGTGCTTGATGTAACGAATCCAGATGATTTATCTGCACTGGAATCGCGAGTACGAGCGCACTTCCCTGAAGGCTTAGATGGCCTCGTTCATTCCATCGGTTTTGCTCCAGCGGCCGCCCTTGGTGGCAATTTTCTCAACACTTCGTGGGAAGACGTCTCTACTGCGCTCCATGTATCTGCATACTCACTCAAATCACTCACGATGGCCGCGCGCGGATTATTTAACAATGGCGGATCCGTTGTTGGATTAGATTTCGACGCCACCGTTGCTTGGCCACAATATGACTGGATGGGGGTTGCCAAGGCGGCCCTTGAATCTACCTCACGCTATCTAGCCCGTGATTTAGGGAGCGAAAATATTCGAGTAAATCTCGTTGCCGCAGGTCCGATTCGTACCATGGCAGCCAAGTCGATTCCAGGCTTTGATGAGTTTGAAAAGGTTTGGAACGAGCGCTCACCACTTTTTTGGGATGTCACTGATCCAGCTCCGGCGGCAATGGCCGCTGTGGCACTTCTCTCCGACTGGTTTCCAAAGACCACGGCCGAGATAATCCACGTCGATGGTGGAGTTCATGCGATGGGTGCCTAAATCTCCTTCGATTTCACCGATTGCCCTAACCTCAGGTAACCTTGCGCCCAGACCAGTGGCGCAAGCGCTCACTGCAAGAGGAGTTACCGCTCCCACCTACATCGCCATTCGTGCGATCTGGTTTGTCGGATATAGGAATTACATTCCTTGTCGACCTGCGGTTTTCTTTTTGCAGACGCGTTAACACCACAAGCGTTTACTAAACCAAAGGAGCACACAGTCAGCACAGAGCCGCGCATCAATGATCGCATTCGCACACCACAAATCCGATTGATCGGTCATACCGGCCAACAAATTGGGGTTGTCGATATCGATACCGCGTTAAAGATGGCAGATGAGGTGGGACTCGACTTAGTCGAAATCGCCGCAGAGGCTAATCCACCTGTTTGCAAAATTATGGACTTCGGAAAATATAAGTACGAAGTTGCACAAAAAGCTCGGGAGGCGCGGCAAAACCAGACCCACATTGTGGTCAAAGAGGTGCGTTTAACACCAAAGATTGAAACACATGATTACGAGACTAAACGTAATCAAGTGGAGAAATTTCTTAAGGGTGGCGATAAAGTGAAAGTGACTATGAAGTTCCGAGGCCGTGAGCAAACGCGTCCTGAGCTTGGATACAAAATGCTGCAACGTTTGGCAACTGACATTGCAGAGTTTGGATTCATTGAATTCGCTCCAAAACAGGAGGGGCGAAATATGACCATGGTAATCGGACCGACAAAGAAGAAAACAGAGGCAGTTGCAGAAGCTAAGGCGGCACGTAAAGCCAAAGCAGATGCGGCAGCAGAGACAATGGATGGAGCATAAAGATGCCTAAGATGAAAACGCACAGCGGAGCTAAAAAGACTTTCCGCGTTACAGGAACCGGGAAGATCATGCACGAGCGCGCTGGTAAGCGACACTTGCTTGAGCGTAAATCCTCGCGCGTTACACGCCGTCTCTCAACCGAACAGTCAGCAAAACCAACCGTCACAATGACAGCCAAGCGCATGCTTGGTCTTAAATAAGGAGCGTGAATTAAATGAGAGTAAAACGTGGTGTTCACGCCGCAAAAAAGCGTCGTACAACTTTAGAGCGTGCCAGCGGTTATCGCGGACAACGCTCACGTCTTTTCACAAAGGCGAAAGAGCAAGTTAC
>JAYTTL010000040.1:0-2531 GCA_043745325.1 Actinomycetes bacterium | reverse complement strand
CATCGACTACGCCTTTCGGCCTCGCCTTAGGGACCGGCTAACCCTGCGAAGATTAACTTTACGCAGGAACCCTTGGACTTTCGGCGACACTGTCTTTCACAGTGTTTATCGTTACTCATGTCAGCATTCGCACTTCCGATATCTCCAGAGGCCCTCACGGGTCCTCCTTCGCTGACTTACGGAACGCTCCGCTACCGCTTGTCTTGCGACAAGCCCAAAGCTTCGGCTCGTGGCTTGAGCCCCGGTACATCTTCGGCGCGGAAACCCTTATTTAGACCAGTGAGCTGTTACGCTTTCTTTAAAGGATGGCTGCTTCTAAGCCAACCTCCTGGTTGTTTTGGGATCTCCACATCCTTCCTAACTTAGCCATAATTTAGGGACCTTAGCTGCCGGTCAGGGTTGTTTCCCTCTTGACAATGGACGTTAGCACCCACTGTCTGACTGCCGAATATTACTTCCGGGTATTCGGAGTTTGGTTGGGTTTGGTAATACTATACGTACCCCTAGCCCATCCAGTGCTCTACCCCCCGGAGTATTCATTCGACGCGATACCTAAATATCTTTCGCGGAAAACCAGCTATCTCCAGCCTTGATTAGCCTTTCACCCCTAGCCACAGTTCATCACAAACCTTTTCCACGGTTACGTGTTCGGTCCTCCAGTGCATGTTACTGCACCTTCAACCTGACCATGGCTAGATCGACTGGTTTCGGGTCTATATCAACGTACTAAATCGCCCTATTCAGACTCGCTTTCGCTGCGCCTCCGCCTATCGGCTTAAGCTTGCACGTCAATCATAAGTCGCTGACCCATAATACAAAAGGTACGTAGTCAGGCTTGCGCCCTCCTACTGTTTGTAGGCATTCGGTTTCAGGTACTATTTCACTCCCCTAGTCGGGGTGCTTTTCACCTTTCCCTCACGGTACTTGTTCGCTATCGGTCACTGAGTAGTACTTAGGCTTGGAGGGTGGTCCCCCCATGTTCAGACAGGATTACACGTGTCCCGCCCTACTCGAGGAATAAATAAGTCTATACTCATACGGGGCTGTCACCCACTACGGCTTGGCTTTCCAACCAATTCTAATTTAACTTATCTATCCACTGGCCTGATCCGCGTTCGCTCGCCACTACTAACGGAGTTTCGTTGATATCCTTTCCTCCGGGTACTTAGATGTTTCAGTTCCCCGGGTTTGCTTTTAAACCCTATGAATTCAGGTTTAAATACCTTCATAATGACCTCTGTTAGTGGAAAGAGATGTAAAACCTCGCATCAGCTCGGCGTCGCATTCGCTCCTAAAATCGCTTGCGCGATTTATCGGAACCAAAACTTCAAAGAACTAAGTCAGAAACACATCAAACTCCCATCAAGCTGTGTGCCTGATAGAAGATCTTTACAATAACAGAGATCGAAGGTGGGTTTCCCCATTCAGAAATTCTCGGATCAAAGCTCGTTCGCAGCTCCCCAAGACTTATCGCAGCGTACCACGTCTTTCGTCGCCTCTTAGCACCAAGGCATCCACCAGATACCCTTAAGACACTTGATCATTCTCATTATCAATATCTATCGCGCATCATCCCATTCAAGAGACAATGCAGTGATGCAGCCCTGCGGGGCTGGTTTGGAAAGCGGCAAAACTCCCAAACATAGATATGTATTCATTCTGTCATTTGAATCTGCACACATACCACCATTCAACAAGTGAACAGCAATATCCGCATCAAATTCAAAGAAAGACCTTTTTGCTTCAAATATACCCGGGACCAAGCCTAAGCCTGGACATTTACTGGATAACAAAGCAGATCAGATTTCAGTGTCGATGACGCCTAAACGCCAAAAAACATATGCAAACCAACTTAACGCTGCCAAGCATACCTAAAATCCAAAAACTTTTATCCGGATATATTCCCTTTTTACGATGTCAATAAAACCCGCAGCATCTCTTATGAGATCTGCGAAACTCATTTTCTGGATGTTTTCACCGAACCATTTAGGCTCAAGGCGTGTTTTGTGTTCATTACAAACAACCATCTTTCCAAGCCCGAAGGGCTTTAGGAGCGAACGCGACGCGCTGCTGATGCAGCGGACATTTCGCAAAAATGGTGGAGCCTGACGGAATCGAACCGACGACATCCTGCTTGCAAAGCAGGCGCTCTACCAGCTGAGCTAAGGCCCCATGGGGAAGGAGCTGGTGGGCCTGGGAAGACTCGAACTTCCGACCTCACGCTTATCAAGCGCGCGCTCTAACCAACTGAGCTACAAGCCCGCGCCGGACCAAAGTCCGGAGACGCGCTGCCCGCGCCAGGAGAAAAAACCCCCGGCTGCGTCCATGGAAGAAAGAGAAACGAAGACGGCGATGTCCCGCATGATCGGCCTGACCGGCCGTTTGTTCAAAAGAGCCTTTCTAGCAAACACGAAAGTGTCTGCAATTAGAAGGCATCCTTAGAAAGGAGGTGATCCAGCCGCAGGTTCCCCTACGGCTACCTTGTTACGACTTCACCCCAGTCGCTGACCCTACCGTGGTCGCCTGCCTCC
>JAYTTL010000039.1:0-9354 GCA_043745325.1 Actinomycetes bacterium | reverse complement strand
TACCTCTGCCTGCACCAGTAACCAATGCGGTTTTATTCTCAAGTTCTTTCATGTTGATCCTAACCAGTGAATGAACATCTATTTCGTAAGTCTAATTGGCCTTTGACCGCGAGCAATCAAACGTTCAAAATGAATTTCGCGCTTTTCATTAAATCGGCCAGCCTCAGCGGCGGTTTTATCCAAGAACAGGGCCAACTCATCGCGAGCAATCAGACCATCATCCGACAAATCTGTTCGCTCAAAAACTTTCCAAGCACGAAGTACCGGGGCAATGACCTCATCTAGGTGCAGTTGCATGTCATAAATTCCAGCTAGCGCGATTTGCACAGCTTTGCGACCAAATCCCGGCATATTCGCTCCAGGCATGCCAAAGTTAGTCACAACATCGGTAATTGCCCGCATTGCTGCATTTGGCTCCATATCAAGGGCTGAACTCAGAGTGTTGCGATAGAAAAGCATGTGCAGATTTTCATCGAGTGCCACACGTTGCATCATATTTTCGGCAATCGGATCATCTGAAATCTTGCCAGTATTTCTATGTGAAATTCGAGTTGCAAGCTCTTGAAAAGAAACGTAGGCGATTGTATGCAACATATCGTTCTCATACGGAGTTTGATAACCTAATGACATATGCGCCAAACGTAAATCTTCAAGCTCATAAGGATCAACGCCGCGAGTGGCCATTAAGTAATCGCGAATAACAATGCTGTGGCGTGCCTCTTCAGCCGTCCACCGTTCAATCCATGTTCCCCATGCACCGTCACGACCCATCGAAATCGCAATTTCAGTGTGGTAACTGGGTAAATTATCTTCGGTTAAAAGATTAAGAACGAGCGAATCTTGGGCAACAGGTGTGAGCCGCGAATCTTTGGCCTCCCATGCATCTCCGTTGAGCGGACCGGCAAAGTTACGACCCTCCGACCAAGGGACGTATTCATGCGGATACCAGTTTTTTTGAACCGCTAGATGTCTATCAAGTTCAACTGCTACAACGGGTTCAAGGTCGCGTATTAAGCGGGCTTGAATGGAGGCTGCGTCACTTGTCATGGACGTACGCTACGGTACAACGGGTGCTACTTGCCAGTTATAAATTTTTTTCTGCACGTCTTTGGGCTTGTTCATTCCGCCACTTAGCGATTTCTGCGTGATTGCCACTCAATAAAATCTCTGGCACGGCAATATTTCGCCAGATTGAGGGTTTGGTAAAGTTGGGATATTCAAGGTATCCATCGTGATTATGCGACTCTTCATTGAGTGATTCGGGATTACCGAGAACACCCGGAAGCAACCTTGTGATCGCCTCAATCATCACAAGCGATGCAACTTCTCCGCCACCTAATACATAATCTCCAATAGATACTTCATGCACTCGAATATTTCTGCCAGCAAAGAGCTCACTTGAATAATATTCTCGAACTCGATCATCGATTCCTTCATAGCGCCCACATGCAAAGACAAGATGAGTTGCCGTTGAAAATTTCACTGCCATTGGTTGGTCAAAACGTTTGCCAGCTGGAGTTAAAATTATTAAATCAGTATCATCGACCATTATCGGATCAAGGGCTAAGCCCCAAATCTGTGGCAACATCACCATCCCTGCGCCACCGCCGTAAGGTGTGTCATCGACACTATGGTGATTATTACTCGCAAAGTGGCGCAAATCATGAATGTGGAAATCAACAATTCCTGACTCACTTGCCTTGCCCAGCAGTGATAACTTCAATGGTGCAAAGTACTCAGGGAAAATCGTTACTGCATCAATCTTCATGTAGTCACGCCACTCATATTCGGTGGAATTACAACTATTCTTTTGGCGGCAATATCTACGATTGGAACGAGTTGATGTACGAAAGGAATGAGTGATTCATGTGTAGGAGTAGAAATCGCAAGTAGATCTTGCCCAGGCAGATTTATAACATCAGTGACTTGGCCAAAGAGCTCACCTGATTCAAGAAATGCGCTACAGCCAATTAACTGCAGGACGTGATAATCTTCGGCGTTTGCACGGACTTCTTCGATATCAACGTCGGCATACAACAAGGTATCTCTTAGTTTTTCTATCTGGTTACGATCGTGGTAGCCCGCAAAACCCAGTAACAAAACGCCATTGTGTACGCGACCCGAAGTGATTGTTAAGGTGCCATAATCTTGAGTTCCGAGCTGTGCTCCGACGGCAAAGCGCGCATCTGGGTCATCACTTCTAACTTCAATCGTGGCCTCACCTAGAATTCCATGGGCGCGACCAATACGCCCTACGAGTAAACGCATGGCGATGTGTATAAGTACTTAGTTAGCTTCGTCAGTCTCGACAAGATCGACACGAACAGTGCGACCTGCGAGCGCGCTAACAACGGTGCGCAACGCCTTCGCGGTACGACCATTGCGCCCAATAACTTTTCCGATATCGTCAGGGTTAACACGTACCTCAAGAGTTGTTCCACGACGATGCGTCTTCTCAGTAACAACAACATCGGCGGGATTATCAACGATTCCCTTCACTAAATGCTCGAGGGCCTCATCCATCATAATTATTCGGTAACCGCTTCTTTAGTTGGTGTTTCAACTACTGAATCTGTAGTCGCTTCTACAGCTGGTGATTCAAGCACTTCTTCTGGAGTCACAACTTCAGCTGGAACCTCGGACATGGCATCATTGACGATTGGTTCGGACACAGACACTGGGTTTGCCTTTGCAGCTAACTTCTCCTGCGCCTTTTTCTTCAATGTTGTTGCGCCCTCTTTAGGCTCATCCATAGCATTTTTAACTGCCGCCTCATATGCGACATGCTTGCCAACGCGAGGGGCCGCTACACGCAAAGTGCCTTCACTTCCGGGCAGGCCTTTATGTTTTTGCCAATCGCCTGTCACTTTCAAAAGCGCCTCTACGGCCTCTGACGGTTGTGCACCGACTCCTAGCCAGTACAAAGCTCGCTCTGAGTTAATTTCAATGAGTGAAGGCTCTTGTCCTGGAACATAGCGACCAATCTCTTCAATGGAGAGACCGTTGCGCGCTTTACGAGAGTCTGTAACGACAACGCGGAAAAATGGTGTGCGGATTTTGCCCATGCGCATTAAACGAATTTTTGTAGCCAAGAAATGTATCTCCTGTTTAAGTGTGTCAGATCTTTTTCTCCACAGCGGGGTGCGTGGTGAGCTCGATTCAACTATCGGTCTTATGGATGTTGTTAGGGGGTAGAGGGCCCTTCCAACAGGTTGCTTATTGTGCCATCTAGGCCACTAATACGCGAAATCGTCTACCCGGACTCCTCTAACGCCCGTTTAGCGGGATTGCCCGACTTGGACTTTTTCTTAGGGATGGGCCTTTTCATATCCACCGCTGGCATACCCATGCCAGTCATCCCTGAAGGCATGCCACCATTTCGAACCTGTCTCATCATTTTCTGCGCAGCAATAAAGCGATCCACGAGATTATTTACATCCGAGGTTTTAAACCCAGAACCCAAAGCTATGCGAGCTCTCCGTGAGCCATTTAATACCTTTGGGTCACGGCGCTCGGTTGGTGTCATCGATTCAACAATGGCCTTCGTGCGAACAATCTCGCCCTCGTCAAAGTTTTCGATCTGCTTTTTCATTGCACCGGCGCCGGGAAGCATCCCCAGAAGCTTTGACATATTTCCCATCTTCGATATCGCACTGAGTTGATCGAGGAAATCCTCCAATGTGAAATCCTCACCCCTTGCAAACTTGTCCTCTAACTTTGCAGAGGTCTCGCCATCAAATACTTTTTTAGCCGCTTCTGCCAACGTTGCTACATCGCCCATCCCAAGGATTCGAGATGCCATTCGATCGGGATAGAAAATATCAAAGTCAGTTAATTTTTCACCATTCGAAATGAACATAATTGGACGCTTGGTTAAGGAGGCGATGGACAGAGCCGCCCCTCCTCGGGCATCGCCATCGAGCTTTGTTAAAACTACGCCATCAAAACCAACGCCATCTAGAAATGCTTGCGAAGTACGCACCGCGTCTTGGCCCATCATCGCATCGACTACGAACAAAATCTCATCTGGCTGCAGAACATCACGAATATCACTGGCCTGTTTCATTAAATCGGCATCGATTCCTAGGCGCCCAGCAGTATCAACGATAACCATGTTGAACTGCTTGGCCTTTGCGAACTCAACTCCAGATTTCGCAACCTTTATCGGATCCCCGACACCGTTACCAGCTTCAGGGGAAAAAACTGCAACGCCTGCGCTTTGGCCCACAACTTGAAGTTGAGTGACGGCATTTGGTCGTTGAAGATCGGCGGCGACAAGCAACGGAGTGTTTCCTTGGTCGGCATAATACTTAGCTAACTTTCCAGCCAACGTTGTTTTACCTGCACCTTGCAGGCCAGCTAACATAATCACCGTCGGCGGATTTTTAGAAAAACGTACTCTTCTAGCTTGCCCACCTAAAATTTCAACGAGAGATGCATTAACAATGTCAAAAACCGCCCCTGATTGGTTTGCCCCTGATTGCATCGTGGCAAGGGTATTGATTGATTTTTCTGCAATGTCTGCAATAAAAGCTTCGACAACTTCCAGCGATACATCGGATTCAAGGAGCGCCGTCCTTATTTCGGAGCAGGCTGTCTCAATATCGTTTCTGGAAATCTTTCCACGCGAACGCAATGACGTGAACGTTGCGCCAAAGCGCGAGGTAAGTGAATCAAACATAGTGAGCTAAGACTACTTGAGAGCAAGGCGCAGTTGCGATGTGACCTCTTGAGCACGCGCATCACTTAACGCTCCGCCGAATAACTCCGTTACATACAAAGTGTCGATAGCTTCGGCCCCTAAAGTTGTAACAATTGCAGAACGGATATCGACCTTGGCAAGGGTAATGGTAGAGCCAATTCTAAAGAGCAGACCTGGGCGGTCATGACTTCGCACTTCAATGACGGTGGCATCGGTGGCTGCATCGTTAAAAAATATCACTTCCGGAGCTGGAACGGGAATACTTGGAATAGAGGCATAGATTTTAGCTCGTGCAATGAGTTTTTCTTCGATCACAGTTGAATCCTCAAATGCTTTTACAATTTCATTGCGCAACCCCAACTGCGTAATTTCAGGGGCATGAGGCTCTGGTGTCACAATCCAATCCATGAGCGCTGAAGGCCCATGGCTCTTTGTTCGCGCTGATTTAACATCTAACCTTGAAATATTGAGAACTCCTGCAACAAGTGAGAGCAAACCCGGTTTATCGGGTGAAACTATTTCAATTTTGTATCCGCTTGCATGCTTTTCAAGAACAACAGATAGCGTTGCACTTTGTGCCATAAGAAGTTGCGAATCGCTTAAGTCCGGTTGAGGTGCCAACATAGAGCCCGACATTTTACGTCGCACTCGATGTACAAGATCACTCACTAATGAGGCCTTCCATTCACTCCATCCGGCACTTCCTGTGGCCTCTCCATCACAGACACTTAAGGCATGCAAGAGTTCAAGCGTATTTAAATCGGGAATAACATCAATAATTGAAGCAATAGTTGCCGGGTCATCTAAATCTCGCCGTGTTGCAGTGGCCGATAACAAGAGATGGTGTTTAACCAGAAGTTGCACCGTAATAACATCACTAGGTGAAAAGCCAATTCGCTTAGCCAGTGGGGCAATCAAGCGCGCACCCCGCTCTGAATGGTCCTCATCGCTACCTTTGCCAATGTCATGAAAAATTGCGGCAAAGAGCAGCAAGTCGGGCCTGTGGACCTTTCGGGTCAGTGCGCCGGCATACACGGCAGTTTCAACCAAATGCCGATCAACGGTATGACGATGAAGTGCGTTGCGTTGAGGAAGAGATCGAAGTGGACGCCACTCCGGTAACCAACTAAAGATAATCTCCTCTTGATCAAGGGTCTCAAAGATTCGTACCATTGATTCTCCAGCACCTAGCAGAGAGATCAAAAGTTCGCGGGCCTCACGCGGCCAGGGCGTTGGTAGAAGTCCTGTACCCGATTTAAGCGAATCCTTAATTTTGCTGCACGTCTCCAATGAAATTGGTAAGCCTAATTGTGCGGCCATGGCCGCTGCGCGAAGTCCGATCACGGGGTCATCGCTCATTGATACTGTTGAATCTATAATAATTTCGTCATCACGAACACTAATATTTTTTGCAACTGAAACCGTTTTTTGATTTCTTAAAAAACGCCTACGCCTTCCTTTAGCCTTGCGCTCCAGAGAATGCCATGTGTAGTCGAGCAAATATTCAACTAAACGTGCGGCCCGTGCTACCTCGCTCATCATTGCATCGGCATCGGCATAATTAAGAGATGCTGCAACTTTGTCCTGCTCTTGAAAAAGTAGTCGGTCTTTGTTTCGTCCAGTCGTAAGATGCAACGATTCTCGTAGATTATTGAGAGTAGATTCCGCCCAACTAATTCGCTCAAGTGGTACTTGAACCTCTCCCGATAAAGCGATTGCCCGTAGTGCAGAGATGTCTCGAAGTCCGCCGCGGGCCTCTTTTATATCTGGCTCGAGAAGGTATGCCAACTCACCTGCTCGTTCATGGCGCGTAGCCATTGTCAGTTTCAATTCAGGAAGGCGAACCCGTGCATTTTTTTCCCAACTCTTAACACTGTCTCGAGCCACGCTAGCAACCAGATCGCCATCTCCTGCAACCGCACGAACATCTAATAAACCCAATGCGACCTTGAGATCGGCAGAAGCGCTTTTGCTGGTCTGACTTCGAGTGCGAACGGAGTAATCCACGGAGTTGGTATCCCACAACGGATACACAAGAGCGTTGACAAAATTATTGAGTTTTTGTTCGCTGAACTGATCTTGATGCAGAATCAGAATATCTAAATCGGAACCAGGCGAAAGCTCTCCACGCCCATAACCTCCGACTGCGGCAAGGGCAATGCCTTTCTCGCTTTTGACTCCAAGGTGCTCAAGGGCGGCGTTAGAAAACAGTGAGAGAAGGGAGCGATCACTCTCATTTGATCGCTCTCGTCTCTCACGCGTACCCATGTTTACTATCTTAGATCGCGTCAGGCCCGCGTTCGCCCGTGCGAACTCGAACTACTTGTTCAACTGAGGTGGTCCAGACTTTTCCATCACCAATTGATCCTGTTGATGCCGCTTTGAGAATTACATCGACAATCGATTCGGCATCGGCATCATCGGCAAGAACTTCTAGGCGAACTTTTGGTACAAGATCGACCGTGTATTCAGCACCACGATAAACCTCGGTATGTCCTTTTTGTCGACCAAAACCACTTGCCTCAGAGACGGTCATACCTGTTACTCCATGGGCCTGCAAAGCGGTTTTTACATCCTCTAATTTAAATGGTTTCAAGATTGCAGTAATAAGTTTCATTAAAAAGAACCTCCCCGTGATGAGTTCGACATTTCATAAGCACTCTCTGCATGTTCGTAGAGGTCTATACCTTCAATTTCTTTATCGCCCTTAATGCGAAAACCTATTGTCTTTTCGATTGCAAATCCGAGAATCAACGTAACAACAAATGAATAGAGCGCAACCATTCCGACGCCGAGGGCCTGTTTACCAAGTAAAAGCGTACCGCCACCATAGAAGAGACCATTTAGACCCAAACTATTGACACTCGCTGCTCCAAAGAGTCCGATAGCAAGCGAGCCCCATATTCCACCAACTAAGTGAACTCCGACTACATCGAGGGAATCATCAAAGCCAAACCTATATTTAAGACCGACGGCGAGTGCGCACAAGACGCCGGCAAATACTCCGATAACAACTGCGGCCCATGGAGCGACAAATGCACACGCTGGCGTAATAGCAACTAATCCTGACACCGCACCTGAGGCCGCACCGAGTGAAGTGGCGTGACCATTGCGAATTTTTTCGACAAGTAGCCATCCGATAAGAGCACCGGCAGTTGCCACTTGGGTATTCATGAAGGCAAGACCTGCAATGCCATTGGCAGCCAATGCAGATCCGGCGTTAAAACCAAACCAACCAAACCACAGTAACCCTGATCCAAGGAGTACGAGTGGTAGTGAGTGAGGCCGCATGGACTCTTTGCGCCATCCAATACGCTTTCCCAAAACAATTGCAAGGGCTAATCCCGCCGCGCCTGCATTGATGTGCACCGCAGTGCCACCTGCAAAATCTTCAAGACCTTTTCCGGCAAGGAAACCAGTTCCAGTCACGGTGTCTCCAACTTTATTTCCAAAAGCAAATACCCAGTGTGCCACCGGAAAGTAAACAACGGTTGACCAGATAGCGACAAATACTGCCCACGAGATGAATTTAGTTCGATCGGCAATGGCACCAGAGATAAGGGCTGGTGTAATAATTGCAAACATCAATTGAAATGCAGCAAAAACCAAAACAGGAATTGGGTAGACACCACCATTATTAGTAAAGTCATTTACCATTCCGCCCAAACCTGAAAACGAGATATTTCCATACCATGGTGAGTCAGCTTTATAACCAAAGGCCAATTCAAAACCGTAAATCACCCATAAAATGCTAACAATACCGATTGTGATAAAAGACATCATCATCATATTAAGAACACTTTTAGTGCGAACCATGCCGCCATAAAAAAATGCGAGTCCAGGCGTCATGAGGAAAACAAGTGCGGTGCTTGCCAACATCCACGCAGTATCACCAGAGTTCAAAACCATATCTGTCATAAGTGAGCCGTCTTTCGAATATTAGAATAACGAACCCTCGCCTTTGAGATAGGCGCAAAGATGTCTTAAAAGCGTTACAGATGAGGCTCGTTGGCATTTCGTGCACGTTGCAAAAACACGCCTAGTGTTACAACGAGGTTACGTGAGCAGGCCCATAATGTAGGTCTCTGGCTTAAAGGGGGCAAAATCGCGCTCTGACTCCCCCGTAGCGCTCCATTTTATCGGGATATCCAATTCGCTCTCAATCGCCAAGGCAATACCACCGCGCGCACTGCCATCTAATTTAGTCAGGATGATTCCAGTGACATCGACGCTTGCAAGAAAAATCTTTGCCTGCGCCAAACCATTTTGACCAGTCGTCGCATCAATTGTTAATAACACTTCATTTACAGAGGAGATTTTTTCGACCACTCGTTTGACTTTCGCAAGCTCGCTCATGAGATCACTCTTATTATGTAAACGCCCAGCTGTATCGATAATTAAAAAATCAGCGTTAGCAACCTTAGCCGCCTTTGCGCCTTCAAAGGCGACTGAGGCTGGATCTCCATGTGCTTTGCCCGAAATTACTTCGACACCAATTCGTAATCCCCACGTCTGTAGTTGTTCTACTGCTGCGGCGCGAAAAGTATCCCCGGCCGCCACAATGACGGATGCGCCGGTGCCCTTCATATGTGCGGCCAGTTTTGCAACTGACGTTGTCTTACCCGTGCCATTGACTCCGACAACCATAACTA
>JAYTTL010000038.1:0-2546 GCA_043745325.1 Actinomycetes bacterium | reverse complement strand
TTGCCACCAGTACGGGACCAAAAATCTCTTCTTGAGCAAGTCGTGAATCTGGTTTTACTTCGTCAATTAACGTTGGTTTAATTAAAAGGTTATCACCTGAAGTTTTTTGACCTCCAAAAATTAATTTTTCGCCTTCCTGTCCAATTAAATCAAGATAAGAATTCACACGGTCGCGTTGAACTTTCGAAACCAAACCCGCCATGTTCGTGTTAGGGTCAAATTGATCTCCAACAACAAAGCTTTCAAGAAATTTATTTAAGTGCGCAAATAGTTCGTCTTTTACGCCTCTTTCAACAATGATGCGTGATCCCGCGTTGCATGTTTGACCAGCGTTGTAATAAATTGCCCAGCCAATTGTGATTGCAGCTTTTTCCAAATCACTACAGTCATTGAGAATAACCTGTGCGCTTTTGCCACCCAATTCAAGCGCGACTTGTTTCATATTCGATTCGGCGGCGTACTGCATCATCTTGCGGCCAGTCGTACTGCTGCCCGTGAATGCGATTTTTGCAACATCCATGTGTCGAGCAAGGGCTTGACCAGCCTCGTCACCGAATCCAGGCACAACATTGAATACACCTTTAGGAAGGCCAGCGGCAACGGCTAACTCAGCCATTTTTAGCGCACTTAGTGAAGAATTCTCAGCAGGTTTTACAACAATGCAATTTCCCATCGCAATCGCTGGGCCTAATTTCCAACTAGTAATCATCATGGGGTAGTTCCAGGGCACGATTGCGCCAATCACACCAAGTGGCTCGCGGGTGATCAGTGCCAAAGCATCACGAGGCGCAGGTGCGACCTCGTCATATGTCTTGTCTATTGTTTCGGCATACCATTGGATTACTCGCATTGAATTTGGGGCGTCAACGTTTAATGCATCGCTAATGGGGCGTCCAGTATCGACTGCTTCGAGAAGAGCTAACTCCTCTCGATGCTCGCCCAGTAGTTCGGCCCAACGCAACATGATTATTTTTTTGTCACGGGGATTCATGTCACGCCAAGTACCGTCATCATATGTTTTTTTTGCGCAAGCAACCGCGCGATTTATATCTTCAGTCTCACCCGCAGCGACTTTTGAAATTAAATGTCCATCATGTGGTGAGAAATTATCAAAAGTTTTCCCTGAGGCGGCATCAACGTATTCTCCATTAATAAATGCCTTAGATTGTGGCTGCAACTCAAGTGCCCTAACGCGCCACGTATTAGTTTCAGACATAGGCTGGATGCTAACTCTTAACGACTCGATATGTGTTAAGTGTTGCGTCCGTGGCATAAGCGATGCGGATACCAGCGGCTCTATTTGCAGCTAATCCTTGAATGATCTCCAATGTTAATACTTCACCCGGCGCGATAACGGCAACACCTGGTGGGTATGGGGCGATTAAATCGGCGCTAACTCGCCCAAGCGCCATATTTGCCGAAACCATCTCCGTATTGGAAAAATATGCCTCGCGCATTGAGATTGCGAGCGTTGGAATCACAGACCAACTCAACGAGGTCGCTGTTGCTCGAGGCGTTTTTTGCTGTGATTTCAAAATTTGTATCAGCACAGCTGAAAGCTCATCAAACTCGACTTTAGTGTCGGCTAAGGTCGCCAAGAAGACAACGGTGTCATGGTCGGCCATTTCAACCCTTATAGATTGAGTTTGTAAGGCTTTTTCAATCTCTATACCTGAGGCGCCTAGTTGGTTGGCTCGAAGAACAATCTTGGTGGGATCAAAGCGCTCAGGTGGAAAATCACTTGCGTTTAGAAATATTGGAACGTGAAAGTGGGCTTGAATCTCACTCTTCAATTCTCCAACATTAATAACCAGTTGTGTAATCAACTCTTCGCCACGAGTTTCTAAAAGTGCTCGGCAGCCATCAATGGATGCAAGAGGAGCACCGGCGGGCGATGTTGTGTGAGTTGTTTCAAAGCTCTGCTCAATGCGATCAAGATTCAAATACTTACCTTGGGCGATAAGCAACGCCGACGCACTGTAGCCGGGCAATGCTTTATGCGTACTGGTTATAAGTGCATCGGCGCCCAAGGCCAAGCAGTGCGCTGGCACAGAAGTAGAAAAACCGAAGTGTCCACCCCATGCCGCATCAACAATGACTGGAATAGCACGTGCATGTGCTGCCTGTATAAGCGCAGGTAGATCTGACAATGTACCTAAATACCCAGGTTCCGTTAATAAAAGCGCGATTGGTCGTTGATCAACAACCTTTTCAAATTCTGCGAGTGGAATTCCAATTGGCACACCTGTTGCAGAATCAATTTCCGGATTCAACCAGATTGGCTCTAATCCTGCTAGAACGAGTGCGCTCAATACCGAGCGGTGGGCGGTGCGAGATAAGGCAACTCTGTCACCGGGTTTTCCAAGGGCCAAAATCATTGCCTGGTTTGCATGCGTAGATCCGCCTGTCGAAAATCGCGCATAGTCGGCCTCCCATAACGTGGCAGCTAAGGCTTCAGCTCTTTTGAGCACCTGATTCGTTAATTTAATTTCATCGAGGCCGCCATATAAAGGTGTATCTCCATCAACGACTAATCCAAGTCCAGC
>JAYTTL010000037.1:0-33589 GCA_043745325.1 Actinomycetes bacterium | reverse complement strand
TTGATTTCATCCGTGTTCCGTCACCTGCTGCAAGCACGATTACGGCTTCTAGATTCACAGTGAAATCCTATCGGTGGCCCTGTCTTTTACTTGTCGCTCCGCCACCAGGTATCGATCCTGGACCCTGGGCTTCAAAGGCCCATGTGCTAGCCACTACACAATGGCGGAACCCGTATTCTCCCTTATAAAGGGCAGTGCTTTTGACCAATGGCTCAAATAATTACGGCAAAATTTTTGCCCCAGCAACTGGCCCAAATGCGCGCAATACGCTTCCAACGACACCGCTGGAAGTTAAGGCCACAGTTAAATCTAAGCCGGCCTCTTCGTCGGCGACGAGAAATGCAACCGTTGGTCCCGAACCTGAAACAAGGGCACCGAGGGCTCCATACTCCTGTCCAACATCTAGAACTAAACGAAGTGCCGGGCGAAGTGAACATGCCGCAGACTGCAAATCATTTACTACATGTCGACCGACGGCCACAGGATCGGCGGCCAAGAGTGCCTGCATAAGAAGTTCATTGGTCGCCGGCTCAGAGATTTCAGACTCCGCGCGAAGTCGATCGCATTCGTTGTATACAGCTGGAGTTGAAAGGCCCGCTGTGGAAATGGCCAGTACCCAGTGATATGTACCGCGTGAAAGTGCGGCAGTTAGTTGTTCACCATGTCCCGTACCAATCGCGGTTCCTCCACTTAACATAAACGGAACATCGCTACCTAATTGTGCGGCGATTTCGGCCATCTCTTCGCGACTCATACCGAGTGAATATAAATAATCAATCGCAACGATTGCGGCAGCGGCATCGGCACTTCCACCAGCCATTCCTCCGGCTACCGGAATTGATTTCTTAATCTCAATATGTGCATCTATTTCTAAATCATATTCCTTTGACATGAGTGCAATTGCCTTGACTGCCAAATTATTTTCATCGGCAGGAACACCAAATCTTTGATCGCCAGTAATCGAAACGCTTACGCCGTTTTTTGGTTGGGCGAAAGTCACCGTAACATCGTCAAAAATTGATATTGCTTGAAAGACCGTAACGACGTTGTGAAAGCCATCGACTTCGCGCGGACCAACCGAGAGTTGCAAATTAACCTTCGCTGGAACACGTACGGTCACACTTTGTACTGGCATGAATTGACCCTATAACTCTTTTGCTAAAAAATCGCGAGGAGCAGCTGTCGCGATGGCACAAAAATCTAAAATCTCTAGAGCCTCTCCTCGAAGAGTTGGATCTATTCCTGCGCGAACGAGAATCTCTTCGGCCGCCGATGATGATCCAAATAAAGGGGACAGTGCTGATCTCAGCATTTTTCGGCGCTGGGCAAATGCGCAATCAATAAGTGCAAAGGTTTTGATTCGAAGCCCTTCATCGCCCGGAGTATCGCGACGCGTGAATGAGACTAGCTTTGAATCAACGTTAGGCACCGGCCAAAAAACAGATCGCGATACCGAGCCCGCCGCTTTAACGTGCGCCCACCAAGCCGCCTTCACCGATGGAATTCCATACTCTTTTGTTCCGGGCCTACCCGCTAAACGATCGGCGACTTCGGCCTGGACCATTACTACGCCCGTTCGAAGCGATGGAAATCTTTCAAGTAATTCAAGCAGAATCGGAACTGAGACGTTGTAAGGCAGGTTAGCGACGAGAACGCTAGGTTGGATCGGTAATGAGTGCAATCCCATGGCATCTTGATTAATTACTATTAAATTTTCATGATGCTCGAAGTGATCTGAGACCGTAATAGGCAATTGCGTTGCTAGGCGCTCATCAATCTCAACGGCAATCACGCTGGCCGCGGCCCCCAACAGGGCTAGCGTTAATGAGCCCAGACCTGGACCAATCTCGAGGGCAATATCATCGGCGTTAACCTGGGCGATTCGAACAATCTTGGTACAGATATTTGGATCTATGACAAAGTTTTGACCAAGTGATTTTGATGGCTTTAAATCTAACGCCTGCGCTAATTCGCGAATCTGCCCCGCACCTAAAAGTGTCATAGTGCGAATGAGCCAAATAATCGCTCTGCATTATTTCCCAGAGCAAAAGAAAGTTCGCCGAGATCCTCATTTCGCTCAATGGCCATCGCCCGGACAATAACGGCAATCTGTGCAGGTGTATTTCCTGCCCCGCGATGTGGCATGGGCGCCAAGAAAGGTGAATCAGTCTCAACTAATAGTTGCTCTATAGGAACAATCTTGACGGCATCTCGAAGTACGGGTGCATTTTTAAAGGTTAATGTCCCAGCAAAAGAGAGAACGTAACCACGTTCTATACAGATCTTGGCCATCTCAAGATCTCCAGAAAAGCAGTGAAAGATAGTTTTTTCCGGCGCGCCGACTTCGAGCAGTACTGATAAAACATCGTCGTGGGAATCGCGATCATGAATGATGAGCGCTTTCTTAGTTTTCTTAGCCAACTCAATATGCCATTTGAAGGACTCTTGTTGACGGGCCCGAAGCTCTGGTGGGGTTCGGAAATAATCAAGTCCAGTTTCACCGATTGCCCGCACGCGTGGATGCTCGGCAAGTTTGGCGATCACCTGCCAATCGGCGACTAAATCTTCAACAACTGGCGCCTCGTTTGGATGCAGAGCCACCGCAGCCAGAACCGATGTATTCCACTTTTCTGCCGCACCGACACACCATTTCGACTGCTCGGCCGAATAGCCCACTTGAACAATGCGATCGACGTTGACCGATCGCGCTTGGGCAATAATGTCGGCCACTTCTTGTGAATCAGGCGCAGTATTTGTGATGATTTCCATATGTGCATGTGAATCAACCGTTGCTACGGGAAGAGGCTCGGGAAGAGGTGCACGAGGACGATACACATCCCGATTGTGGCGATCAGCCATATTTCTTATGTATGCACTTCTAAGCGAGGAAAGAGAACTGGTGTTTTAATAACGGTTGCACCTTCTGGCAATTGACCCCAAGTTGCGATTTCGCCAATTTTCTGTGCATTCAAATCACCCAACTGTGCTTGTACTCCTAAACTCTGCCACAAAATTTCGCAGGTGGCAGGCATAACTGGATTTAATAAGACGGCTAAAGCACGCAGTGATTCGGCGGTGTTATACAAAACTTCTTCGAGTTCACCACGCTTTGCCGGATCTTTAGCTAATAACCATGGCTCTTTTTCGGTAACGTAGCCATTTACTTTTTTACAAAAATCCATAATTGCAAGGATTCCGCTTTGAAAATCCAGCGCACACATCGCCGCATCTGCACTTGCGACGGTGCTTTCTAGCGCTGCCTGCAAATTAGCATCATGGCTAATGGCTGGCACAGTGCCTTCACAGTATTTTTCAATCATCGCCGCAGAGCGTGATGCCAAATTGCCAAAATCATTGGCAAGCTCTGATGTGTAGCGCGCCGACATATCTTCCCAAGAAAAAGATCCGTCGCTACCAAAGGGAATCGCGCGCAGGAAGTAATAGCGGAATGCATCGACCCCAAAGTAATTGGTGATCTCACTTGAAAAGATTCCAGTGAGCTTGCTCTTGCTCATCTTCTCACCACCAACTAAAAGCCAGCCATGTGCAAAAACCATTTTAGGTGTTGCCAGATTTCCAGCCATCAACATAGCGGGCCAAATCACTGCATGAAAACGCAGAATCTCTCTCCCAACTAAATGAACATCTGGTGGCCAAACTTCGGCAAACTTTTTGCCGCCTTCACTATCAAAATCATCGCCCAGACCAACAGCAGTTGCGTAATTGAGAAGCGCGTCAAACCAGACGTAGAAAATTTGATCCTTATCCCATGGAACTCGGATTCCCCAGTCAAAAGTAGATCGCGAGATTGATAGATCTTTGACTCCGCTTTTGAGAAAGGAGATCACTTCGTTACGTGCGCTCTCGGGTTGGCAAGCTTCGGGATGTGCCGCGTAGTGCGCAAGTAGTGGTTCGACAAAGGCCGAGAGTCGAAAAAACCAATTATCTTCCTTGATAATTTCAACAGGGGTGCCATGCATGGAGCACAGCCACTCTTCTCCACTCAAAGTCAGATCACCAGGAATTTTAAATTCCTCACACCCAACGCAGTAAGGACCCTCGTACTTTCCTGCGTAAATGTGACCAGAATCTTTCAATATCTGTAAAAATCGTTGAACTCGCGTTGTATGTCGAAGCTCAGTCGTGCGAATGAAATCATCATTGTCAATATTGAGTGCGCGCCAGTTTGGCTTCCATTCATTCTCAACGAGTGTATCTACCCATTCCTGCGGAGAAACTCCCTTTGCTTGGGCCGTGCGCATGATCTTCTCACCATGTTCGTCAGTACCAGTTAAATACCAAACCGCTTCACCTCTTTGACGATGCCAACGAGTTAAGACATCACCAGCAACGGTCGTATATGCATGACCAATATGAGGTGCATCGTTGACATAATATATTGGAGTGGTTACGTAGAATGATTTAGTCACGTGCTCATCTTATTCGCATCAACTACGGCGGCATAAACAAGGCGCTTTGCAATACCGAACTCTTGTGCCACGGATGCAATCGCCCCTTTCCGATCCATTCCCGCGCCTTCATATTCGAAAACCCGTGCAACCATTTCTTTCGCACTCATCGCCGCCGAATCCTTTGATGCGCCTTCAATGACTAACGTAATTTCGCCCAACACTTCATGGGTATCAGCCCACGAAGAGAGTTCGCCCAAATCGCCTCGGATTGTCTCTTCGTAGTGTTTAGTCATTTCGCGACAGATGGCTCCACGACGTGTAGCCCCAAAGACTTTGATTACATCCCCCAGACAATCACCTAAACGGTGGGGGGCTTCGAAGAAAATCATCGTGCGCTCTTCATGGCGAAGTTTTTCAAATGTAGAAATACGCGCACCTGATGCTCGAGGTAGAAAACCTTCGAATGTAAAACGATCAGTGGGCAGACCCGATAACGCAACTGCCATGACTACCGCACTTGGGCCTGGAATAACACTCACTTCAATTCCAAGGGCAATGGCATCTCGCATTAACCGAAACCCTGGATCACTAATTGTGGGCATACCGGCATCGGAAACAACTAAGACAGAGGTTCCATTTTGAAGTTCGTCCAAAAGCTCACGAGTACGCGATTCTTCATTGCCCTCAAAGAAAGAAAGCACTCGGGCAGTGAAGGTGGTTTCGATATCCGAGCACAGTCGGTGAAATCTTCGCGAGTCCTCAGCAGCGATTATAGATGCGCTTTCAATCGCAGCTTTCAGACGAGGGCTTGCGTCTCCTGGGTTGCCCAGTGGAGTCGCTGCAAAGATTAGGGCCATGGTCCAATCATCTCAGTAATTTTGCCTTAATAAACGCATACGATTGCACTCATGATTGCCGCACTTGCCCCCATCTTCATCGCAATTGCATCCTTCGCACTTCGATTAATCAATCTCTCTACCCCTAAAGGCGCAGTTTTTGATGAGGTTTACTACGTTGATGGAGCTCGCGATTTTTTAAAATATGGCGTTGAAGTTTCCGGTAACAAACCCGAATTCATAGTTCACCCCCCCGTTGGAAAGTGGCTTATAGCAAGCGGGATAAAGCTATTTGGCGATAATGAGTTTGGATGGAGGTTTGCAACTGCAGTTGTTGGAACTCTATTGATTCTTCTCTTTGCACGGTTCGTACACATTCTCTTTTTTTCACCTGTGCTCACAGCTATAGCGGCTGGTCTGATGGCGATGGATGGACTAGTCCTTGTACATTCTCGTACGGCGCTTTTAGACTTATTTTTAACATTCTTCGTTTTACTTGCGCTGTACTTGTGGCATAGACAATGGCATTGGTATGCCGCAATCGCAATCGGTTTAGCGATGGGCACTAAATGGAGTGCATTATATTTCTTAGTAGCAATTGCACTTATTTCCATATATCGTATTTTTACATCTTTTTCGGGCCGAGCAATCATTAAACCGACAATCACGACGTCGATTCAATATGGCATCGTTCCTGTTGCAGTTTATATAAGTACGTGGACCGGTTGGTTTTTGAGTTCGCGCGGCTGGGACCGCCAATGGTCACCTAACGTATTTGCTTCATGGTGGCACTACCACGCAGAGATGCTCGGTTTTCATACAGGCTTAACCCAGAAACATTCATATCAAGCAAATCCATGGAGTTGGTTGATTATGGGTCGCCCAACATCTTTTTTTTATGGATCGCCGCAGGGATGTAGCTCAAAAAATTGTGCGCAAGAAGTTCTAGCAATCGGAACTCCAATTCTTTGGTGGCTCGGAACGCTAGCAATCGCGGTAGTTTTTGGTTTTTGGCTTCGGTCAATCGCCACAAAGAGATTTGATAACGTGCTCAATATCATCGTCTTGGGTGTGAGCGCCGGCTATTTACCCTGGTTTTTTATTCAACAGCGGACCATGTTTACTTTCTACGCAATTATTTTTGAACCCTTTATACTGCTAGCAATTATTTATTGCATAAAACTATTACTTGATAGCTCACTCGCCCCAGGTATCTCAATAGGTATTATTACATCGCTTTTGGCTCTTATATTTCTTAATTTCATCTATTTCTTTCCACTTTTTACCGGTGGAATAATTAACTATGACGATTGGTTGGCAAGGATGTGGCTTGTATCCTGGATCTAGTTATTCGTTAGATGCCCGTGATTGTTTTAAACGTTCGACGGCTTCATCTGCCAATTGCTGATCAAAGATCTCATCACGTGAGGGTGATGCAGCAGCTAAGGCTTCGCGTTCGAGGCGCTCTTGATCATCACTCCATGCCCCTGGTGTCGTCAAGTCAATTACACGTCTTGGGGCTACCGCCTTCGGTGCACTCACATATGTAGGGGTGGGAATCTGCGTAGGTTGCCACTCGTTTCGCGCAGAAGCCGAACCTTTAGGAAGAATAACAACACCTTTAAGTTCGCGCTCAGAAAGTGGCACCCAGTGCTCTTGAGTTGATTTAGGAGTGACAACTTCGGCTAAGTTAGTGGCAGAGACTCCTGCGGTTCGCCGATGTAATTGTTGAATTCGTCGATGTTGAATACTATCGGCAACACTCTGACGTCGCACATTTGCGATGTATATCAAAATTCCAGTTGCAGGAACAAGGGCATATAAAAATGGCATCGTGTTCATAAATCCACCTGCAATCGTTGTCGTCAATGAGAAAATTAGTATGAAAAAGATAATTCTTCGA
The DNA here is from genome assembly GCA_043745325.1 of Actinomycetes bacterium. GTDB lineage: Bacteria > Actinomycetota > Actinomycetes > Nanopelagicales > Nanopelagicaceae > Planktophila. The sequence goes on along the minus strand of JAYTTL010000037.1, from coordinate 26,438 downwards.
CGCATTAGAAGTTGAGCAATCTTAGCTTCGCGGTCCAAATCAATATGATGAACCCCAGATCCAAGATTTCCATTTGGTGAAGAACTTGCCACAAGCATGAGAGCAACTTTGAAGCGCTCTACAGATTTACCGGAAAATTCATTTCGATCATGGATCCAACGGGGTGCAAAATATGCGATCCACATACCAATGATCGCGATATAAATGAGTCCAGACGCCATGATGCTTAAAGATAAAGGATTAGTGAATACTTTTCAGGGATTTAGGCACTAATTAAAGGAGAAATTTTCTTTTACATAACAGGAGTGATCTCGCCATTGACCATCAATATGCAAGTATCGTGGCCGTTCTCCTTCAAATGTGAATCCTGCTTTTTCTGCCACTCTTCGTGAAGCTGCGTTTTCTGGGCGCAGATTAATTTCAAGTCGATGAAGCATCAACGATGTGAATGCAAAATCTGTGACGAGTGCGACAGCCCGCGTCATATAGCCCCTATTTATATAGTTTCGATCGACCCAGTAGCCGATATGGCCCCCGCGCATCGCACCATAAATAACACCCCCTAAGGAGATCTGACCGATTAAATTGCGCTCATGCCAGATTGCGAATGAGAAAGAGCGCCCATTTCGTGCTTCACTGTTTATGTTTCGAACCATCTGCACGTATGAAGGAAGTTCATGCAGATTTAAATCTTCACCTTTGGGCCCAATATGTGGCACCGTTGCCTCCCATGGCTCTAGCCATTGGCGATTTTCTGCTTTAACGGCGTTCCAGCGCTCACGGTCACGAAATCTCAATGGTTGTAGGTAAATCTCTTCGCTAGTAATTTTTACCGGCCAGCGGTGCATCATGTTTTACCTAAATATACCTTCGCTCGAGAATCACTACAGTGACTACATCGCCCGCTTCAAGCTCGGTCTCAACTTCTCCCACGGCAATAAATGCGTTTGCATCCGAAAGAGTTGAAAACTCGGTCTGGGAGGGTAGCGGCATAACTGACTGGCCATCTTCAGAAAGTGCTGCCCGAATATAGGAGCGCAATCCTTGAGATGATCCAACTGCTCGCTCAAGTTTTGCCTTAATCGATGGGCGATGAATCGTAGCTGCGCCTAACATCGTCCGTATCATTGGACGGACGAAGAGCTCAAAAGAGATATAGGCAGCAATTGGGTCACCAGGAAGTGTGACAACGGGAATCCTGTCTGGACCAATCACCCCGAAGTTATGGCGCCCGCTCATTTCAATCGCTAAATCAACGGTTGTTATCTCGCCCATTCGCGTGAGGGTTCGAGTAATCAAATCAAATGAATCATCCTGGCGCTCGCCACTAATAATGATGAGATCTGCGCGAACTAATTGATCTTCAATAACACTTTGAAGTTCATCTTCATTATTTGGAATAGAGTGCACGCGATATGCAACTGCACCGACTTCGCGTACGGCGGTCGTAAGCAACCATGAATTTGTTTCGTACTCCTCGTCACCAGTCAATGACTTGCCCGGCTCAACAAGATCAGGCCCGGCCGATACAACTACTACCCGTGGGTGTGGACGTGTGGGCAAGCGATCTCGCCCAATAGATGCTGCAAGACCTATTTGAGTCGAGCGAATGCGGCTCCCAGCGCGCATCACGAGCCTGTCTCCTGCGTATATATCTTCTGAAAGCGTTGCGCCGTGAGCATCTAAAAGCGGCATATCAAATGACTCTAAAGGCTTGCAAATCGCAAGAAGCGAGGTGAGAAACCCATCTACTCGCGTGTGCTCTGCCATAATCACACCATACTTGTTGGCTCTACCTTTCTTTGGGATTTGAGCCCTTTGCATTGCTAGGAGTGTCAATGAATCAGAACACATTTAAAAAAGAGCTACGCGAGCGATTTCGCCGCGAGCGAATCGAGAATTTTTGCTCCTCAAATTTTAATGTAATACTAAAAACTCCAGAGATTATTGAGGCACCATCAATCGCTTCATATTTTTCATACGATGTGGAGCCAAGTACGACTGAGATTAATCAGGCCTTTCTCAATGCTGGAAAACGATTATTTTTGCCCAGAGTAAATGGTGATTTTCTTGAGTGGGTTGAATGGGATGGTGATACAACTACGTTGAAAGTAACAAAGAAACTCACGGAACCCATTGGTCGACCAACCACGGAGTTCAATGGGATTGAGGTAATCATTGTCCCCGCTTTACATATTGATAAGGAGGGATACCGTTTAGGCCAAGGCGGGGGATTTTACGATCGCGCTCTTGCCAACATGTCAGGTTGGAAAATTGGATTGGTGCATGCTGGTGAGTTGACGAGCCAGGTTCTGCCTAGAGAGGCACATGACATTCCATTAAATGCTGCAGCAACACCATCAATTGTTGCTCGTTTTAAAGTTTAGTAATGTGGAAGATTTCGCGCAATAACGATACGTTGAATTTGATTTGTTCCTTCGTAAATCTGCGTTAACTTGGCATCTCGCATCATTCGTTCCACCGGATAATCTGAAACATAACCATATCCACCCAAAATTTGAATTGCATCCTGTGTGGTCTTCATGGCCATATCACTTGTAAAACACTTGCTAGCTGCCGAAAAGAATCGCAGATCTTTTTCTCCATTTTCACTTTTAACTGCGGCCGCATATGTTAGTTGGCGTGCAGCTTCAATATTCATTGCCATATCAGCTAACATAAACTGGATTCCTTGAAAATCGAAGATCTCTTTGCCAAACTGTTTGCGCTCATGTGAATACTTTGTTGCAACATCAAAGGCACCTTGTGCTATGCCAAGTGCTTGAGCTGCGATAGTGATCCGTGTGTGGTCTAAAGTATCCATTGCCAATGTATAGCCACCACCCACTTCGCCGATAAGACGATCATCATGTAGCTCCACGTTATCAAAATACACTTCACGCGTAGGTGAACCTCTAAAACCCATTTTCTTTTCAAGTGCACCAAACGAAACTCCTGGGTCAGATTTTTCGACGATCAAGGCCGATATTCCTTTGGAGCCAAGCGATGAATCGCCTTGTGCTATGACTGTATAAAACTCTGAAACCCCAGCGTTAGAAATCCATTTCTTGCTTCCATTGAGAATCCAACCATCTTTGCCACGTTCAACTTTGGTGCGTAATGCCGATGCATCCGAGCCGGAATCGGATTCTGATAGGCAATATGAAAAACCTTTTCCCGCCACTAGCTGTGGCAGCCAACGTTGTTTCTGTGCTTCGTTTCCGCCCAAAATTAATGGCAACGAGCCAAGTTTATTGACTGCCGGAATGAGCGATGAAGCCGCGCAGACACGTGCCACTTCTTCAATAATTAGTACGGTCGCAAGTGCATCAGCGCCGTCTCCACCATATTCAGTGGGCACATGGGCCGCGCTCAAACCCGCTTTCTGCAGGGCAGTAGCTGCCTCTTGAGGGAAGCGATGATCTTCATCAACGGCTTGCGCATATGGAGCGATTTCCTTCTCAGCAAGAGCGCGAACGCTCTTACGAAGATCTTTATACTCGCTGGGAAGCTCAAATAAGTTTTCCATTAGGCTTCATTTCTATCGCGTTGAGCAAGTTCTTGCAAGTAGCGATTGTAATCGGCTAAATCATCGGGTTGTCCCATAGCAGCCGCCCTTGCCGTATTGCGGTCTATCCGCTTTGCCTCACGTGAATCATCTTTGACCCAACTAATAAAAGTTGCAACGAGAGCTAAGAGAATTGGTATTTCTCCCATCGCCCAACCAATAGAGCCGCCAAGTTGTTGATCGGCTAACAAATCAGTAACCCAAGGGAGCTTTAGTGATGCGAAATAGCCATGATCTAGCAGAGTTGTCGAAGACATAAGTGATACCGAGAAAAAAGCGTGAATAGACATCGCGGTAAAGACAATAACTATTCGAACAAGGTGGGCAACTCTACGAGGATTTGGATCGACACCAATAATGACATGGAAAAAAAGAATTCCAGCAAGAATAAAGTGAATATTCATAATCAAATGTCCGGTTTGAGTTTGCATGAGTGACCCAAATAAACCCGTGAAGTACAAAGCAAAAAGTGAACCATCAAAGAGTGCCAATGCAACGATTGGGTTTGTGAAAAAGACGGCTATTTTTGAATGAAGTGCGGCAAGAAGTGTCCCTCGTACACCACTCTCTCCTTTAATTCGACCTTGTGGCAGCGTTCGTAATGCCAAAGTAATTGGAGCCCCCAAAACGATTCCAATCGGTGCAATCATTCCCAGAACCATGTGCGCAACCATGTGGTATGAAAACGCAAAGTGAGCATAAAGACCCAGACCTCCGCTCGTCGCAAAGTCAATTGCTGCGATTCCCAAACCAAAGGAGATGGTGCGTCCTATGGGCCATTTATCACCACGCTTTGTTAAAACAAGGACACCTTTAATATACAAAGCTAAGGCAGTAATCAAAATGCCTATCATCAAAGCATCGGGCTCGTAACTAAAGAAAATACGGCTCCATGTCGGTGCAGGTGGGGTCGGGATTCCAACAATTGCTGTCGCTACATCAAATTTTGGGGGTGTTGGATTTTCTGGCCCTTGATTTGAAGATAGCCAAGCGCCCATCGCAACGGTGGTAATCATTATTAACGCCTCAGCCAATATCAACCGTCCGAAACCGAGCCAATATAGGGACTCGCGGCGAGCTAAAATTTCACGGTGTTTATAACCGATTGCGATGAGTACCACAGTCAATCCTATTTTTACAATGACTACATAAGCATAAGCACTATTCCAAGCCCCTTGAAAGTCCAACCGCACCCAAGCATTGATGCTTCCACTGACTACGACCGCGATAAGCGACCACAGCGCAAGTTCGCTAAATCGTGGAACGGCTAGAGGGCGATCCTCGGGATCCAATAGTGCAATCGCAATAATGCCGCCAACCCAGAGTGAGAGTGAAGCGACATGAATGACAAGAGAGCCAATTACAAGGCCATGGGATCCGCCCGATTCGGAGTGACTTTCAAAGATAGGCGCTATCAATCCAATAATGGAAAACAATAGTAAAAGTGCGGTCGTAAGCGTTTTATTCACATATTGTGCTAACGCGAATACGATGAGAGATACTAAAGTTTGAAAAAATAAATATTGCCCGAGCGTGACTTGAGTGATAAATGATCGCAGAATAATTGGGTCGAGCACAACTGATAGCGGCTGAACTAAGATTGTTGCGAGCGTGAATAATAATGTCCCAGTGCTTCCAATGAACCATAGAAACGCAGATCCGCTCAAAAGGCGCTTGAGTTTTTGAGCTTTTGTCGACAACCGTCCATCATCATCCAAAAGTAAAAAAGCCATACAAAGTAAAACTCCGATTGTTGTGAAACTTGCTATCAAAGATATATATTTAAAGAAAACTCCAAAAGCACTCATCGATCCCTAAAGATTTTTCGTGCATACAGTGATAGTCCAACCAAGACAAAGAAGGCAAGAACTAGGACACCGATAATTAAAACGTTTGTTCCCCAACTACTACTCGCTGGAGTTTGAGACTGTGTCGGTGTTGCCGATGGTTCGGGCGTTGTGACAACGCTTGGAACTGAAAAATTGAAGGTGAATGAACCCTCTAAAGGAAGATCGCCTTCGGAATATAAAGTATATGAAACCCTATAAATTCCAGATTCAGTAAGAGGCTTTAATCCAATGGACGCACTTACGTCATTAACACTCATGGTTCCATCGTCGACGCGGCGGCCTGCTGGATCGGTGACTACCAAATCGCTTGCATCTGGGATTAAAGTTAATTGAGTTGTGAGTGTGACCGAACTTGGCGCAGTGGTGAGCGTTGAACCGCTCGTAGGCGAGGTAGTAATTAATGAGTTGGCCGATGCGCTGACCATGCTAAAAGTAGCAATAGCCAGTAGTAATAGCGCTAAACCCTTAATCTTCATTTTTTCCCTCTCACTTAGACCTCGATTCGCACCTATCGTCCCACTTCTTTAGACTTAGGTTCTACCCCCACAAGAGATAATTTCCACACACGATTGGATCAAGCTGTGCCCACCTATCAATATGCATGTAATGCCTGCTCCCATGAGTTTGAAGTGGTCCAATCATTTTCCGATGATTCTTTGACCACCTGTCCCGAGTGTGATGGTGAAATTCGAAAGATTTATTCAGCCGTTGGCGTTGTCTTTAAAGGCTCTGGTTTTTATAAGACCGACTCCGTTAAGAAGCAAACCTCGACCGAAAAATCCGTCACGACACCAGTAGCGCCAGTAGCGCCAGTTGCTCCCGCAGCATCGGCTGCACCGGCACCAGTCAAGGTCGACTAGTCATCGTGGTGTGGCGGCTTATCGGATTTGATTTCGGCATCACGTTTGGCCGCCTCCTTTGCAGCTTCGGGATCGACCTCATCCGAAGTTACGATAGGTAATAAATCGCTCATGGCTATGAGTGTAGAGGTAAGAAAAGGAGCGGGGTGTGTTTGAAAATTTAGGTCGTTTTATTGTTCGGCACCGAAAGGGTGTCCTTACAGTTTTTATGCTTGGAACACTCATTGCCGGAGGAATCGGCTCGTTAGCCTTTGGAAAACTCGAAAGCGGTGGGTATTCGGATAAAGATAGTGAGTCTGCAGCGGCCACCAACTACATCATAAATCGCTTCAAGGTCCAAGAGCCAATAATCACTCTCGTCGTTGACTCATCGATTGGAATAGATAATCCAGAGGTAACCGCTAAAGGTCTAGCGCTAGAAAAGGAAATCCAAAATGTTAAAGGTGTTTCCAAAACTTTCTCATTTTGGTCAACGGGAGGCGCCGATTCAATGCGCTCAAAAGATGGCAAGGCCGGATTCATTCTTGTTTATGCTAATTTAAAAGCCGATGACTGGAATGGATTTCAATCTCTAGGTGCCACAATACAAGAGCGATTTGATGGCGATTACAAAGGACTTCAAGTGTATGCAGGGGGCGGCGCGGTAATAACGCACGCTATTAATAGTCGAATTGAAAAAGATCTTTTACTCGCCGAGTCCATTGCCATACCGCTTACATTTTTATTACTCATCTTCGTCTTTGGCGCATTAGTTGCGTCGGCTATGCCTCTATTTGTCGGTGTTACGGCAATTTTAGGTTCATTCTTTTTAATCTATCTCTTCACCCATTTCACGAGCATTAGCGTATTTGCATTAAACCTCATCACGGGTCTAGGTCTTGGCTTAGGTATTGATTACGCATTACTGATTGTCAATAGGTTTCGTGAAGAACTCCACCATGGAAAAACCGTTGAAGAATCGGTCATCACAACTGTTGCAACTGCCGGTAAAACCGTCTTCTATTCTGGCCTCACCGTCTTTGTCACAATGGCTTCGCTATTGCTGTTTCCGCTGAACTTTTTGAAGTCATTTGGTTACGCCGGTATTTCCGTCATCTCATTGGCAGTTGTGGGCGCAATCTTCGCGCTGCCTGCGCTACTGGCAATCTTGGGTCACAGAGTAGATAAAGGTGTCGTACGCCGAGGTGCAATTACACCAAAGGAAGATGGAGGCTGGGCACATACTGCGCGTGCAGTTATGCGTCGTCCTTTGCCAGTAGTCATCGCTTGCTTGGCAATCTTAGGAATCATGGCTCTACCAGTTGCAAACATTGCTTTCGCGCAAATTGATGCACGTGTATTGCCTGCCACAGATCGCGCCGCAATTTCATCGCAGATTATAGAAAGCCGTTTTGATGGGCTTTTAGGTAGTCCCATTGAAGTTGTTGTTCCAAACGGAGTAGGTCGAGAAGCCGAGATTACAAAGTTTCTCACTCAAGTTGCAACAATCAAAGGAATCGTACGAGTCGGTCCATTTGAAAAATTCGGAAACGATATTCGCGTTCAAGTCATTTCCTCAAAGGCATCTCGCACCACAGCATCTGAGCTCATCATTCATACAATTCGAGCAATCGATCGCCCCGCGGGAACTCTCATTGGCGGTGCGGCAGCCGACTTCACGGATTCGCAAGATGGAATTGCAAATAAACTTCCCTTTGCGCTTGGTTGGATCGCAATCACTGTACTAATTTTGATTTTCATTTTTACTGGTTCGGTTATTTTGCCCATAAAGGCGATAGTTTTGAATGTTCTATCTCTTTTGGCTACTTTAGGTGCTATCAGTTGGATATTTATTGACGGCCATTTAAAGTGGCTCGTCGGTGATTTTACGGTCACAGGAACCCTCGATACGGGATCAGTAATCTTGGTAGCTGTAGTGGTTTTTGGCCTATCAATGGACTACGAACTATTCCTACTTTCGCGCATCCGCGAAGAGCACCTCACTGGAAAATCTAACGTCGAATCCGTTGCCGTTGGTCTGCAACGTTCGGCACGAATCATCACGGCAGCGGCGCTTCTTCTTGCCGTTGTTTTTGCAACTTTCATAACAAGTGGAGTTACATCAATTAAAATGCTTGGTTTTGGTGTTGCCCTTGCAGTCTTACTTGATGCAACATTGGTTCGCGCCTTATTGGTCCCAGCTCTCATGCGCTTATTTGGCGAGCGCAACTGGTGGGCACCCAAGTGGATGCAACGCTTTACTTTAAAACACTAACTCTGCAATTCATGTGAAGAATTAAGTGTCCTCGGCCGGAGTCGGACCGGCGACCTACCGCTTAGGAGGCGATTGCTCTATCCACTGAGCTACGAGGACTTATTGGATATCAAAGGCAATCTTGTCATGAATTAATGGACGAGTTAGACTCAAAGAAATGACTCAATCCTTCGATGTTGTAATTATTGGCTCTGGTTTTGGTGGTTCGGTTTCGGCGCTACGCCTTCGTGAAAAAGGCTTTTCGGTGGCGGTATTAGAGGCTGGACGGCGCTTTAAAGATAAGGATTTTCCGAAGACATCGTGGCGTTTGCGTAAGTTTTTATTTGTCCCAGCTCTGGGTTGCTATGGAATCCAGCGAATCCATGTGCTTCCAGATGTATTGGTTTTGGCAGGTGCCGGTGTCGGTGGTGGATCTTTGGTTTATGCAAATACTTTGTACCAACCTGGTGATGAGTACTTTAACGATCCGCAGTGGTCTGCAATCACCGATTGGAAGTCAGAGCTAGAGCCTTGGTATGGACAAGCACGTCGAATGTTAGGTGTGGTTGAGAATCCATATTTTTCACCGAGTGATCAAGCTATGAAAGATGTCGCTGAGGAGATGGGTGTTGGACATACATTCCACATGGCACCTCTTGGAATTTACTTTGGCGAAGGCAAAGGCATTGATGCCCCTGACCCATACTTTGGCGGCGTTGGACCATCTCGCAGTGGCTGTCATCAATGTGGCGGCTGCATGACTGGCTGTACATTCAACGCAAAAAATACGCTACCTAAAAATTATTTAGGTCTGGCAGAATCTGCGGGTGCAGTTGTCTTCCCAATGACCACGGTCAAATCTTTTTTGCAAAGAGAAGACGATACGTGGGAGATTCGAGCAGTTAAGACTGATGATCCCTTTGCTAGGCCGATAAAATTTGTAGCCGAGCACGTCATTGTTGCTGCGGGAACATATAACACACAGAAATTGCTTCATAAGATGAAAATAAAATCACTGCCTAAACTATCTAATCAATTAGGTCAGCTCTCTCGTACAAACAGTGAAGCACTCACGGGAGCGATGATGCCTACGATTGATATTGATTTCAGCGCTGGAAGCGCAATTACCTCATCGTTTTCCCCTGACGAGTACACGCACATTGAGCCGGTTAGATATGGCAAGGGCAGTAACTTTATGGGCTTGATGCAGACCATTATGACCGATGGCCATAACTCGAAATCACGCAGAAAACACTGGGTAAGGCAGTTCTTGGCACATCCATCACTTCTTGGAAAAATCTTAAACGTCCGTAAGTGGAGTCAACGCACAATTATTGCACTTACAATGCAAAACGTAGATTCATCCATAACAGTTAGCGGCAAACGTGGCTTATTTGGTTGGCGTTTAACATCAAAGAATGATCCACGAAAACCCAATGCCACGTACATTCCAGTTGCCAATCAAGTGGTGCGAAGTATCGCCGATAAGTATGGTGGAATCGCTGGCGGACACATTGGCGATCTGATCAGTGCACCTTTCACTGCGCACTTCGTCGGTGGTTGTGTGATTGGAATCAGTCCCGAGCATGGCGTCATTGATCCTTACCATCGCGCGTACAACTACCCAACGCTTCATATCATTGACGGTTCAACAATTACGGCAAACCTCGGAGTGAATCCATCCCTTACAATTACCGCACAAGCCGAGCGGGCAGTATCTATGTGGCCAAATAAGGGCGAGCCCGATATGCGCCCAATACAAGGTGCGCCGTATCAACGCATAGCCCCTATTGCGCCCCATCAACCATTTGTTCCAGTCGGAGCAATCGGTGAACTGAAAGTTAATTAGGAGAACAATGAGATCTTGGGCAATAGTTACAGGCGCTACCGCCGGAATTGGTGAAAGTTTTACACGATTATTGGCGGCTAATAATTACAACATAGTTCTAGTTGCACGCGATTTACCACGCCTCAATGAGCGTGCAGCTGGGCTACAAGCAGCTTACGGCGTCGAGACAGTGGTGCTGCAAGCCGACCTTTCAACCGACGTTGGTTGTGCGCTAATAGAGGAGTACATAACTTCTCATGAAATTGATGTCTTAATCAACAACGCAGGATTTGGAATAAATAAGGCCTTCACCGTCAGCGAATTAGTTGATGAGCAAAATCTGTTGGATGTATTAGTGCGCACGCCTATGCGACTTATGCACGTGGCACTGAGAGCAATGAAATCGCGCGACAAAGGCGTCATTATTAATGTTTCTTCGGTCGCAGGCTTTATCGCTGGCGGTACTTACAGCGCATCTAAATCCTATTTAACGGTGCTATCGGAATCTTTACATACCGAACTCGCAGCAACTAATGTAAAAATCAGCGCGCTGTGTCCAGGATTTACGCGTACTGAGTTTCATCAACGTGGACGAATGTCGATGAAGGGATTACCTGCTTTTATGTGGTTGAACTCCGACTCATTGGTTGAAAAGTCATGGATTGATGCACTCAAAGGTAAAGCGATTTCGATTCCAGGTTGGCAGTACCAGCTATTGTCTTTTGTTATGCGCTTTGCGCCGCGGCCTTTAGTGAGAAAGTTAGGCATGAAAGTCCGGAGAAAGCAGCGCCGATAGGGATCGGATACGAATTCACAGTCAATTCATAGGCTTTGCTCGGGAAAATCAAGGTTTTTATTGGAGAATTGGTTAAGATTGTAGAGAAATCAACGGAGGAGTTAATATGCGCAAGTTTTCATCAGTTGGGGTTGCACTCCTACTAGCAGCAGGTGTTGTGTCGGCGGCTCCGGCTACAGCCGCTCCTATTTCAAATGGCGTTTCATGCACTAAGGCGGGTGCAACAACAACTGCTAGTGGTAGAAAATACAAGTGTTCCAAAAATCCTCTGTCGACGAGCCTAAAATTAACGTGGCTATCAAATGACTGCCTTGTCGCAGCTAATAACTACGTTGTAGCAAAGAATGCATCCGCGGCAATTTCAGCGAACTACACTGCCCAGATTCCCGTGATTGATCTTGGAATTGCAAGTGAAAATGCTAATAAGGCTGAGATTCAAGTAAAGTTAGATGCTGCAATTGCGCGTGAAACTACGGCAAAAGTTAAGTTGGCAGCCGCTGTTGCTCTACCCGTACCTACGGATGCAGTTGCCGCCGCGCAGCTATCTACGGCTAAGAAGGCATTGTCAACCGCCGTTAATTCATGGACATCGGCAATTCGCGCCTATACAAGCAAAATAAGTAGCATCACATCGACTATCCGCAAACTTGAGGCCTCAAAAATACTTGCCACGAATAAGCCAATTGAGTTGGCCGCAGGTATTGCCGACTCTAAAGGGACGGCTCAATTAATATGCACGAAGGGCTTATAGCTCTTTCACCGCATTACTTGTTAAAAGCCCCGTTGCCTATAAAGGTAACGGGGCTTTCCCTATTCAAGAGGCGAGTTTGTGTACCTAGGGTAATTGAATGCGCTCGAGACTTTTGCTTACATCGGGACCTATTCTGCTTGGGTTGCATGTAATCCTTAATTTTTTCCCGGAGATTAAAGGTGTATGGAGTGAACTTTACCTCTATAACGCAATTCCACTCTGTGCAATCCTCATTGTGCTGAGTGCGCCTCGTGTTCATAGTGGTTATGCACGACCATTCATTGCAACGGCGATTGGAATATGGCTGTTTGGATCCTTAATTTCTAGTTTTTCTTCTTACTACACCTTCGGATGGCCAACCCAACTTCTTTCCAATGGTGCATATCTTCTCTTTTACCCCCTCGCTATCCTCGGTCTACCCCGATTAATCGCACCTAGTCGCACGTTCTCCCTCCTTGAAATCTTTGACGCATTCATTATCGGACTCGGTCTGAGCACCTTAGGTACCACATTAATTTTAAATCAGGTTTTACCGCATTTTAATGGCAGATTTGGCGATACTTTTTTTGCGACAATCTATCCAATCGCAGATTTGATTTTAATTTCACTCACCCTCACTACGGTAATGACACAGGGCTTCTCGAAACAAGGCAATCTCTGCGCAATTGGTATTGTGATTTTTTCGGTGACTGATTTTCTTTATCTAGAAATGCACCTGAAGGGCTCGTATAATTTTGGCTCTCCCATTGATGATGGGTGGGCTTTAGGTCTTCTCATAATCTCAATAAGCTTCTGGTACCGAAGTTCTGACGCTTTAGGCAACAGTAATCCAAGCCCAATTCTGATTACGATATCGGTTTTCTTGAATGCGACAATTTTGGCATTAATCGCACTTCGTCCAGGATTTTTTCCGCATTATGTATTAATACCAACTATTGCAACTCTAATCCTTGCTTTTATTCGTATGGCTGTTGCCTTAAAGGCCTCGAGAAATATTGGCCATGAACGCATTTTGGCGCGAACTGATGAGTTAACTGGTTTGCCGAATCGACGCACATTGATATCTGAGATTGAAAGCTTCGTAGACAAAAATGGTTCACTCATGCTTTTGGATCTCGATGGTTTTAAGCCCGTGAATGACTCACTTGGTCATGCCGCTGGCGATAAAGTTTTACAGCAAGTTGCCTTACGATTTAGTCGCGCGCTTCCCCCTGGAGCATTTATCGCGCGATTGGGTGGTGATGAATTCGGTGTTTTGTATGAAGGGAGTTACGAATCTGCAATGGATGTCGCATTGGCTCTTCGCGCGACATTGAGCTATCCATTTAATATTGAAAGTCAGCACATTCAGATTGGCGTCAGTATCGGAGTTGTGGCAAATAATGGCTCATCAGATTTGCTTCGCCGCGCCGATGATGCGATGTATCGGGCTAAGCGCGAGGGTCTGGGAGTTTGTCGGATTTAATCTCTTGCAAACGCGCGAGAGATTCAAGTCGTTCGAGCCTATGATCAACGATTTGTTCGACATAGCCCTTGCTGTATCCATCGGGGTATAACCATGGTTCGTGAATGTGTTCGGCGCTCAAGTGGGCAAGCTCTGGAACATATTTACGGATGTAATCACCATTGGAATCAAAGCGCTTACCTTGCTCAATTGGGTTAAAAATGCGGTAATACGGCGAGGCATCGGTTCCACTACCGGCCGTCCACTGCCAACCATGGGCATTTGATGCAATATCGAAATCAACGAGATGCTCTTTAAAGAAATCAGCACCCAACTGCCACTCAAGGTGGAGGTCCTTAACTAAAAATGATGCAACGATCATGCGAGTTCGATTGTGCATCCAGCCCTCTTGCACCAACTGGCGCATGGCAGCATCTACAACTGGAAACCCCGTTTGACCCGCCTTCCACGCATTAAATTTAGCCCCGGGCTTGTCGTAGCGCATTTGAGAAAAACGTGGAGTGTAATATTCCGTTTCAGTATGTGGATTATTAAATAGCACGTCGGCATAAAACTCTCGCCAAGCAATCTCTTTTCGAAAGGTATCATGTGCCTTACTTTCACCAAGGGACGTCAAAAGTGTGCGAGGATGAATTTCTCCCCACTTTAGATGAGCACTGAGTTTGCTCGTACCATCTATTCCAGGCAAATTACGATTGATATCGTATTCATCTAAGCCATTTTTTTGGAAATATTTCCAACGTGCCAATGCCACGGTTTCACCCGTTGCAGTGATTGAAGTCCCCTCAGGTAATTGCCACTTAGTAAAGTTGCGATCTTTTTTAGTCGGCATAACCGTCTTTATGGTTTTCGGTGAAGGTGCTGGTTTTCTCCATCCATGTGCGCACCATCCACGATAGAAAGGTGTAAAGACCCTATACGGAGTTGCATCACTTACCTTTAATACCAATCCTGGGGCGACGGCATAGGGAGTTCCAGTGCGCACTAATGCGATACCTCCCCTTTCAATCCGAGTATCTCGGGCAGCGCCGTATGGCTCATATTCGCCCGAGATATGAACTGACGTTGCGTTGTAGCGCTCCATTAACTCTTTGAGAATTTCAAGCTGATCTCCCACCATTACATGTAATGAATTGCCTAGTGATTCATCGAGCGCGCGAAGTGACTGACCTAGGTAAGCCAATCGCTTACTTCCCGTGGCATCGATTAATTTTCTATCGAGAATAAAAACTGGAACAATTTCATCGCCAGCTGCAATCGCCGCTAATAACGCAGGATTATCACTCACGCGTAGATCTCGACGAAACCACATGATGCTTCGAATAGGTGTAGACATAGGTAGATTTAAGCAGTATGAAAGAGATAAAGCGCTTCCAAATCCGTGGGGTTGCCGGCGATATTTCTCGCGTCGAGTTCGATGGCCGTATCCTTGATTATTGGCTTCCTAAATCGCCTGCGCGGCATTTATTGATTGCCCATGATGGGCAGAATATTTTTGACGGACATACCTCAACCCATCGTGGTCAGACATGGCAGATGGCACAATCTGCCATTCGTGTGAGCCAAACGTTAGGCATAGACCCACATGCGAGTATGGGCGCTTTGGCAACTCTCTATGCACTTGCTCAATTTCCAGATCGGTTTACAACTGCGTTGGCACTCTCCTCGCATTGGCCATTTGGAGGGAGATCACTGGTAGAAATGACCGTTCAATCTCTGCCAAAACCAGGAGCTTTTAAAGTTTGGATGAGCCACGGCACGAAAGGCATAGATGCTGAGTACGCGCCCTATCAACTGATCGCAAATCGGTTAATGCATGAACATGGATATCAACACCATAATTTTGTAAGCAAGGTATACAAACGCAGTGGTCACAATGAAAGATTATGGGCTAAGTACTTAGACCAACCTATGCGGTTTTGGCTTGAAGCAGCCACACCCCTTGAACCGCAGTCTTAGCGTCAATTGTGACCGTTTCACCTTCGGCGCTTTGACCATAGAGAGATTCTTTAAATTCATATCCATACGCACTCACATCTATTTTTACTTTAACTCCTTTGCGCGAAATGAAGATGAGAAGCGACTCTTTCTTGGATTCGCGCAGATACGCGATGTGATCGGCTTCGATTGCGAGCCAGCGTAAACCACCATTGATTAGGCCATCTCGTTGTCTTCGAATGTGCACCAGCTTTTTAACTTCAGCGAAAAATTCATGGTCCCAGCCCGATTGATCCTCCCAATTAATTGTTCGACGAGAATCTTCGCCCCATGCACCTTCAAGGCCGATCTCATCCCCAGCAAATATCGATGGGGTTCCTGGGTAAGTGAGCAGCATTGCCATTGCAGAAAGATGGGCTGGTCTATTTCCAAGAACGACCGTTCGCATACGCGCCGTGTCATGTGAATCCAGTAAAAGCATGCTTGCAACCAATGAGCGCCAAGGAATCGAAGCGTTGAACTGGCTCATACTTGCAACTAACTGTTGACCTGTAATTTTTGGCATCGTAAATGGGAGGCCTTGGAAACCTCCGCCGATTGTTGCGTTGTTATTTATCCAGTTCCACACTGGCCGCATGAAGCCCTGATAATTCATGGCGCCATGCCAGCCCAATCCATTGAGATCGCTTGCAACGAAATCACCATTTTCAGCGACCAGCCAGGCATCGGGTTTAACCTCATCCATCGCCTTGCGGATGCCGTGCATAACTTCATCATGCAGATCATCTGTTCCTAAGCGGCCAGTCATGTTTCCAACGTCAATGCGCCACCCCGACATCCCATATTTGGGCTTTAACCACTGCTTGACAATTGAATTTTTACCGGCATACATAACGTTTCGAAGAGATTGAGAGTTAAAGTTCAATTTTGGAAGTGATGCCAAATCCCACCAACCGACATAGCCATGTTTGATCGACTTATCCCAGTAAAAATATCCTCTTTCTTTTGAATTCTCTTCCTTTAGCGCTTTAGACAACCAAGAGTGGCCAACACCGCAGTGATTAGAAGTCAAATCCCCTAGCAAGCGGATCTTGAGCTTGGATGCAGCAGTAACCAAACTAAACATTGCTCTATTGCCACCCAGAATAGGATCGACATGATCAAAACTGGTTGCGTCATATCGATGGTTTGATCGCGCCGGGAAAAACGGTGTGAAGTAGATTCCATTTACTCCAAGTTCAACAACGTGGTCTAAATGCTCCTCAATACCTTTCAAATCTCCACCGTAGAACTCAGTACCTGTTTGCTTATTGCGCGCACCTGGGAGTTCATTCCATTGCCGAGGTTTAGCCCAATTAGGCAAAACGTAAATATCGCTAGATTTTGCAAATCTATCTGGGAATATTTGATAGAAAACCGATGACTTAATCCACTGCGGATATGCTGGAAGCGCAACTATCTGAAAATCATTATTCGAATGAACATCGTGATCAAAACATCCGGCGGCATTTAGCCACTGGTACTTGCCGTCATCGACAAAAACAAAACGGTAAGCCGTTGAAATATTATAGATTTCAACGCGAACTTCCCACCATGACTCTGTGGTCGCCTTCTTCTTTCGTTTAAGCTCAAAGCTTCGCGGCTCACCATCGTGATATATGCGCACGAATGCCTTTGCAAATGTATAGGAAGAAGGAACTCGAACGCGAAGCGTTACGAATTCACCGACGGCAGGTGCAGCATTGCTGACATAGAGCTCACTACCGTCATGGTGCGGGAATATTGACCGTTGCGTGTGGTAACTCATAAGAAACTCCCTTCGAATTTGTGGCACTTACGCGCAACTCTAGCGACGCCCCCGGAAAATCTAATGGGTCAATATAAACGCTGTATGGAGCATTCATATCCGTGCCGAGTGAAATCCAAGCCTGATTAGGGGCTGTACGCGCGTAAAATGTAACTTTCAAGAGATCGCTACTTGTGATTGTGGCTTTTGTTTCAAAAAAACCAGACAGGAAATCCATCTCCGAAGTTATTTTCCCGATTTTCACATTTGTTTTGTCGATTTTCTTGTTAGCTTTTAAAACAACAGTAGAAAGTGGTGGAACACTAAAACTCACTTTTTCTTTGACGCTACTTACTTTAGTTGCGCCTAATAGAGTTTTCCAACCGCCAGTAGAAGTTGCAGTATTAACGCTTGCCTTAATCGCTTTAGTAGAGTTATTGAACGCAACTAAGTATTCACGATTCTCATTCTCGTCTTTCTTGGAAATGGCAAGCAACGCATCTTTGGCGATTCGCACCTGCATAAACGCATTGGCCAAACCTGGATTAGCCTGGCGAAGTTTGGCTAAGGTTTTTAGGTACTTCGCAATCGGATGCGTATCAGTGACCGCAAACGAATCACCTGTACCAATTGGGTTTGAACCAATTCGTGGCTCTTTCTTCCAAATCACAACTTTTGTCGCGAACATATCTTGCCGCGCCATCTGGTCACTTCCGCTGCCCGTTCCTGTCATTCCAACTTCATCACCATAGTAAACAACAGGTATGCCTCGCGACAAATACATCAAAGCGTGAGCCAATAAAGTTCGAGGTAACAGTTCATTTGCTGGATTTATGCGATCAGATTCAATCAACTTCCCCACTCGGCCCATATCGTGATTGCCTAAAAAAGTAACTAAGTTGTCGGCATTTGACGTTGGGCTTGTATATAAATCATCATAGTTGAATAGATTTTCGACAACCGTGGCGTCAGAGTAACCTGAAGCAAACTCTGTTGCCGTACGTTGAAAGGGAAAGTCGAGAACAGTTTGAATCTTATTGCGGCGCACGTAGCTCATAAGATTGATTGGATTTACATCATAGACTTCGCCAAAAGTGGTGAAGTTATCAATTCCCACACTTTTTGCTTGGGCATTAATTAAAGGGCTCCAGTGTTTGAAGAACTCATCGTCTACATGCCGGGCAGTGTCTACACGAAAACCGGAGATTCCATAGTCTTTAATCCATTGCCCGTATACATCGGCCCAACCCTTATAAACAGCCTCTTTTTCAGTAGCTAGGTCGTCCAAGCCGAAAAAATCACCAAGTTGTATACATGGACCGTCTCCCCAGCAGTTATCCATCCCACCGACATTGTGATAATTACTCAGGTCATTGAGCCAACTTGGATTTTTAATATTTGCGAGTTCCGCAGGAATATATGCGGTTCGATCTTTGTATTCAATAACATCACCCGTATGGTTCGTGACCACATCGAGGATAATCTTCAAGCCCAGAGATTTAGCGCAAGCAGCGAAGGCAAGTAAGTCAGCTCTAGTTCCTAAATGCGGATCGACGTTGAGAAAATCAACACCCCAATATCCGTGGTAACCGGCGCCATATGGAGAGGCTTTTACCTGAGTAACAAGTGGGGTCAACCACACTGCAGTAAATCCTAACTTCTTTATTCTTGCCAATCCTTTGTCATCGTCCGAGCAGGTACCCGTTAAACCCTTTAAATCTCCACCGTGGAAGAAGGCAGTGTCCTTTGGATTGAATCCTGGATAGTTATCGTTAGAAGTATCCCCATTTAAGTATCTATCTGGAAAAACAAAGTAGATAATGTCTTTAGATAAACCAACCTGGGGTGATTGGGCTGGAGTTTGCGCAGCAAAGGATGTTGCGGAAATTAGTAAAAGAAAACAGGTACCAACGAATAGCAGGACGTTCTTTCTCAAAACTAGCCTTTAACCGAGCCCGCGGTCAAGCCGCTTACTATGTATTTCTGAAGGGATAAGAAGATAATCACGATTGGGATCGACGCTAAAATTGAACCCGCAGCAAATGGTCCCCAATTCTGTGAGTACTGGCCTCCGATAAATTGTTGTAAACCGACTGCAACCGTTCGGCTTTGCATATCTACCAAAAATAATCGAGCCAAAATAAACTCATTAAAAGTTCCAATAAAACTCAAGAGTGAAACCACCGCCAGCACTGGCGCGGCAAGTGGGACGAAAATTAACCAGAAAGTCTGCACCGCCGATGCGCCATCAATCTTGGCCGCTTCATCGAGCTCGGCGGGAATTGAATCAACAAAGCCTTTCAACAACCAGATATTGACCCCCATGGCGCCACCTAGGTAGACCAAAAGCAGTCCGGCCTGCGTCCCAAGGCCAATAGCTGGAGCAAATTTGTAAACCCGCTCCATAATGACATAGACGGCCGAAATCGCAAGAATTGCTGGAAACATCTGCACAAGAAGCAAGAGTTGGATGCCAGTCTTGCGTCCTTTAAAGGCCAAACGACTAAAGGCAAAAGCCGATGCCGATCCAATGACAACTGAAAGTATGGCGACTGAACCCGCGATAACTAGCGAATTTTTTACCCATGTTAAATAAGGAATCGCTGGATTATTAAAGAGTAAGTGATAGTTCTTAAATGAAATCTCTCTTGGAATAAAAGATGTCAACTGCAGGCTTCCAGATGAACTAAACGATGAAATTACGACTAAATACAGCGGAAATAAGGAAAAGAGTGAGATTGAAATACCAATCATATGTCGCCATGAATCATGTATGAGCCACTTTTTCATGCGAAGGTATCCAAAACTTTTGATTTTCTTAAGCCATATAGGGAAATGGAAGCTACGAGAACAAAGATTATTAATGAAATAGCACTTGCCAGCCCTAAATCCTGAGTACCCGTTCCAAATGCGATTTTGTACGTATAACTGATCAGAATATCTGTTGCACCTGCAATTTGCCCATCAAGTTCATTGCGAGGTCCACCTCCTGTAAGCAGATAGATTAAATTGAAATTATTGAAGTTAAATGCAAATGAGGCAATCAAAAGAGGAGAAAGAATCTGTAACAAAAGTGGCAAAGTAATTTTTCGGAAAATTTGTCGCGGATTAGCGCCATCAATTGCAGCGGCCTCTAACAATTCGCTAGGGATTGCCTGAAGAGATCCGCTAGAAATTAAATAAAAGTATGGGAAACCTAACCAGAGGTTTACCAGAATTACAGCCAGACGCGCAAAGTTGGGATCCGAGAACCAAGCAATATGCGTCCCGAATAAAGTATTTATTGCCCCAAATTCAGTATTAAACATTCCGCCCCAGATTAAGATGCTCATAACGCTGGGCATCGCATAAGGAAGAACTAAGATTGAACGGTAGATGCGACGACCGCGAATAGGTTTATTGAGCGCTAGAGCTAGGAGTAAACCAAGGCCAAATGTTGTAATTACGGTTGCAGTCGCAAAAACAACGGTCCATATAAAGACTTTAAGGAGTGGTCCACGTACTCGTGTGTCAGTAAATATCTTTATGTAGTTTTCGAACCAGATCGGTGCACGCCAACCAGGTTCAAGGTACATACTCTTCTCATTTGGCAGCGAATAGTTACCACGCCCATTATCTCGGTAAAGAGAGCCATCAACCAAGCTTTTAAACTCATCGGTAGCTGGTAGATATACCAAGACTTGGCGCGATACAACGCCAGCTTCAAAGCCTTCAAGGGCGATGAATGTTTTACCCTCATACAAAAAGCGTTGTGTTGAATAGAACTTATCTGCATTTGCTAGCTCAGATTCGGTTAATGCAGTGAAGTTTGGGGCCATAACTGCTACGCCATTTACATCCAATGTCACATCTCTAGGGTCAAGAGGAGTTCGGGTACCCGGTGTTGAAATAAAATATCTCGAATTAGTTATATCTGAAACGAGAATCGCTACCTTCCCATCAGATTTACCCAGCTTTATATCAAAAGAGATTCCAGATGGATCGGCTTCAATAGCTCGTGCCTTAATTTGAACTATTGCTTCCTCTTTTGAAATAATATTGCCAGTCTTATAATTAAAAGCAGACATTGTGACGGTGTAGAGAATTGGTCCTAATACAAAAGCTATAAGGAGCAGTATGCCAGGGACAAAGAATTTTAAAGGAATTGAAACTTTAGTTAAATATGTGATTGCAAGGATAAAAATAGTGAAGCCGAGAAAAATCGCGATTACATACTCACGTTGGGCAAATGCACTTTGGGCAAGCATGAGCAAAATGGCCACAATTAAACTCAAGAGTATGACCTTCATAAAGAGTGCAACTTTGCCTCTTATGAGATAGGTCAACATGTGAACTTCCTGTCCTAGTAGGGCGCGGTCTAAATATATTTAATTTTCGATCACATGAAAAGAGTGATGCGGGCGAAATTTACGCCCGCATCACTCTTCTTCAACTATTAGTGTGAGTTTCTCACATTAATTAGAGGTCCGACTTTCCGGACGCGACGTTAACTCTCCAAATTGCAGCAAGCTTTGATGCCTCTTTAACAGCATCTTTGCCGTCAATGAGAACAGCTTTCCAATAAGCAGGCGCAGAATCCCAGTAGTTAGCGCCACCCTTATTGCTGTTTAGGAATGCGCCGATTTGTGGAATTCCAGCAAGGCTTGCAGCTGAACCGAAGCCACGCTGACCCGCAGATACTGATGCATCCGCCTGCGCTCCTTTTTCTGCTGGAGGTCGTAGCTCAATTGCTTGGTAACGAACCTGTCCATCGGTTGAAGCGAAGAAGTTAGTTAGAAGTGACTTAGCGCCAGCTTCTACTCCATGTTTGGCCGCAAAAGTAGTTAGAAGTGCACCACTGACGCTTCCAAACATATGACCGTATGTTCCTGAATTTACTCCAGGTACTGGCATGAGATTCATTGCAAATCCCTTTGCTACATAGTCTTTCCACTCCCAGTTACCAATAACTGCATAAGGAACAGTTCCAGCTAAGAAATTATCTTTGCAACCGGTATCAGTGGCAGGGAAGAAGCCATTGCTCTTCTTGCCATCCATAAGGTACTTACGAACATTCTGTCCGAAAGTTGTTGCGCTAAATGTACGACCATAGACAATTCCGTTACGTGAGTTAAATTGATAAGCATCCGCACCAAGTGCTGAGAAGACTGAGTGAGCTCCCCATGACATTCCGCCACCTGCAATGCACAGGCCAGCCTTTAATCCTTTTGATGCTTTATTGGCTTTGTAAAAATCAACCATTTCGCCAAAAGTTGCTGGTGCAGATGAAACAAGTTTGGTGTTGTAGATCATTGCAACGTTGTTGATGTCTACAGGCACTCCGTACAACTTGCCCTTGTAACTTAAGTCAAGGAACTGTGTTGGATTAAAGCGAGCTTTTACTGATGAAGTCAAAACAAGTGGAGCTAATTTTCCACTCTTGGCACCAGATGGAACCCAGTCGTTAGCTGCAACGACTACGTCTGGACCAGATGCATCCGTTGCTTTATCAAAAGCATCCTTGAGTGCATCAAAGCTTGAAAAAGTTACGACCTTAATTGTGTAACCAGGAACCCAGTCACCTTTTGCCGCAATTACTTTAGTTAGATTCGGCCCACGATTCTCATCTGCCCAAACGACTAGTTCGGTAGCAGCACTTGCTATTGGTGCGACAAGTGTTGAAACACTGAGCGCGGTCGCGGCAATTACACCGGCGAAGCCAAAACGCTTTATATTCATTTTTATCCTCCATGGATGAAAAAACACGCATACGAGGGTATGCGCTAGTGTGCTAATTCCACATGGTGATTA
The DNA here is from genome assembly GCA_043745325.1 of Actinomycetes bacterium. Classification (GTDB taxonomy): domain Bacteria; phylum Actinomycetota; class Actinomycetes; order Nanopelagicales; family Nanopelagicaceae; genus Planktophila. The sequence continues at coordinate 3,573 of JAYTTL010000037.1, read as the reverse complement.
GGGTGTAGGCAAATCGACAGGCGGATTTTTGGCTCAATACCGCCAGATTTATCCGATTGTTATAAAGCTTTGGGCTTGCATAACGCGCTTGCAGAACTACCTATGAAGCTGTTCCACAGTCGAATCCCAGCCAGAAACGGCTTCGGCTGCGCGTGGCGCCTTGCCCACATATCGCGCCGATGGACGAATTAGTCGGCCCGTGCGTTTTTGCTCAAGAATATGTGCCGACCAACCTGCAGTACGCGCTGCGGTAAACATGGATGTAAATAAGTGCGGTGGAACTTCAGCAAAGTCCAAAATAATAGCTGCCCAAAATTCAACATTAGTTTCAAGCACACGATCAGGTTGACGCTCGCGCAGCTCTTTTAACGCAGCTTGTTCTAATGCTTCAGCAACTGCATAACGTGGAGCATTTAATTCCTTTGCCGTGCGACGCAACGTACGCGCGCGTGGATCTTCTGCTCGGTACACGCGGTGACCAAATCCCATCAAACGCTCTTTTCGATCGAGCAAATTTTTGACATATGAAGTTGCATCACCAGTTCTTTCAACTTCTTCAATCATATGAAGTACACGTGAAGGGGCGCCGCCATGTAATGGACCTGACATCGCACCAATTGCTCCCGACAAAGCTGCTGCTACGTCGGCGCCAGTTGATGCAATTACGCGCGCTGTAAAAGTTGAAGCATTCATCCCATGTTCGGCGGCAGATACAAAGTATGCATCGATTGCACGCACATGAAGTGGATCAGGCTCGCCGCGCCAACGAATCATCATTCGTTCAACAACTGTCGCCGCCTTATCGATTTCAGACTCTGGAACTGGTGGCGTAGTTACACCCCGGGCGGCCTGTGAAAGGTAAGAAAGAACCATGACTGATGCACGAGCTAGATTGCTGCGAGCTTCAACATCATCGATATCTAATAATGGTTTGAAACCCCACGCAGGCGCAAGCATTGATATAGCGGCTTGAACATCGACGCGAACATCACCTGAATGGACGGGAAGAGGAAATTTTTCTGCATTTGGAAGGCCCGGATTAAACTCATCATCGACAAGTAATCCCCAGACATTTCCAAATGAAACTCGACCAACAAGTTCGTCAATATCCACTCCACGGTAGCGAAGTGCACTGCCCTCTTTGTCGGGCTCTGCTATCTCAGACTCAAACGCAATAACACCTTCAAGGCCAGGCTTAAAATCTTCAGGCATGCTGAACTCCTCTTAATCGCTTTAGCGCTGGGCTAATTCTGCACCCACGCAAGGGGTTCCGATGACCACAATTGTTAAGGGATGTGCTCAAGTGTTCGGGGATGCAATCTGGGCGAAAGTGAGGTTCGATACATCTATGGTAAATCAGGATTCCCAGTGGGAAGAGATTAGTCAGATGCGTCGATCGTATGGCAAGAATGGTATCGGCCCTCTCGATTCCGATCCGCTCTTGGCATTTGCAGGTTGGTTACAAGAGGCACATGAGAATTCAATAATCGTGGAAGCAAACGCCATGGTGCTATCGACAATAGATTCTGATTTAGGGATTAGTACGCGTACCGTTTTGCTGAAAGATATATCGCAAGGTGGATTTACTTTTTTTACTAATTATTCATCGCGTAAAGCTCACTCAATCGAATTGGATCCGCAGGTAAGTCTTTTATTTCCTTGGTATGCGATGGAGCGTCAGATTTCAATAAGTGGAACAACTCTTAAAGTGAGTACCGACGAATCACAAAAATATTTTGCAACAAGACCTTGGTCATCCCAGATTGGAGCGTGGGCAAGCCATCAATCGGCGCCGCTTGCTTCGCGCGAGGAACTTGAACAGAGATTTCAAGGCGCCGCCGAAAAATGGCCCAATGGAAATATTGTTCCCTGTCCACCACATTGGGGGGGCTATCGCGTGACACCGCTATCCATTGAATTTTGGCAAGGTAGATATTCAAGAATGCACGATCGGGTGCGATATGAGCGGACTAACTCAAGCATTGATTGGGTGATAGGTCGCTACTACCCGTAAACTCATCTAATGAGCGCAGAGATTGTCATTCCCTCCCACATTAAACCGATTGATGGTCGTTTCGGTTGTGGTCCATCAAAGATTCGACCTGCAGCTTTAACCGCGCTTACATCGAGCGGGACTTCGATTCTTGGAACTTCTCACCGTCAAAAGCCAGTAAAGAACGTGGTCAAACGCGTGCGCGATGGCCTACATGTTCTTTTTGATCTCCCCGATGGATATGAAGTTATCTTAGGAAATGGTGGATCTACTGCATTCTGGGATATTGCCACATTTGGATTAATTCAAAAGCGCTCACAGCACTTAGTTTTCGGTGAGTTCTCGTCAAAGTTCGCAGCTGCGGCAAAAGAAGCGCCTTTCTTGAGCGATCCAACGGTCATCACATCCAAGCCAGGATCACATCCCCTCTCATTAATAGAGGATGGAATCGACGTTTATGCCCTAACGCACAATGAGACAAGTACAGGTGTTTCAATGCCGATTGTGCGGCCCGAAGGTATTAATAGTGCGTTGGTGGTAGTCGATGCAACGAGTGCTGCAGGAGGATTGTTAGTTAATCCGCAAGAGTTCGATACTTATTATTTTGCGCCTCAAAAGTCATTTGCATCCGACGGAGGACTCTGGATCGCAATTATGAGCCCAGCTGCAATTGAACGAGTCAATGCAATCAAATCAAGCGGTCGATGGGTGCCTGCCTTCTTTGATTTAACAATTGCAATTGAAAACTCGCGCCTCGATCAAACCTATAACACACCTTCCGTTGCAACTTTGATGATGCTGGCCGAGCAAATCGAATGGATGAACGCAGGTGGCGGGCTGAGATTTGCTGCCGGTCGTAGTAGCGAATCGGCAGGTAATTTGTACTCTTGGGCCGAGAAAACAAGCTATACAACACCTTTTGTTGCCGATTCTGCGATGCGCTCGCATGTTGTCGGCACGATTAACTTTGATGAAGCGTTAGATGCCACAAGAATTGCTTCGGTCTTGCGCGCTAATGGGATTGTAGATACCGAGCCATATCGTAAATTGGGTAAAAACCAACTACGCATTGGAATGTTCCCGGCAGTTGACCCAAGTGATGTACAAGCCCTCACCAACTGCATCGATTTCGTAGTAGCTGCTCTCTAAAAAGATGTCTAAAACTTTTCACCGCGACCGTTTTTTCTGGGTTATTGCAACCCAAACCGCGATAGTTAACTTCTATCTTGGCGGTTTTGGTCCTGCTCAATCTCTCTTACGTGCAGACCAAGGTACTTCGTTAACAATTGCGGGCCTGCATGGTACCGCCATGGGAATTGCATCAATTCTTGCTGGTTACGTCAATCCGCATATCGCGCACCGCTTTGGCCGCACTCGCGCCAGCTGGATAGGTCTTGCAATTTTTAGTACAGGTTTAATTATCTTTGTTTTATCGCCACCGGTTTATCTGACTCTTCCGGCAACTTTGATAACGGGCTTTGGGACATCAATTGTTATTAATACGATGCTTACGTCAATGTCTCATCATTACGGCAAAGCTGCAGAGGTTGCGATTCCACAGGCAAATGGAATCGCATCCG